>USBV01000032.1 GCA_900553055.1 uncultured Phascolarctobacterium sp. | reverse complement strand
GTACGGAAGCCTGCCGGTCTATCGCCGCTGCCTCTCTCAATGCCAACAATACCGCCGAGAATGGCAGCAAGCACCAGCCGGACAACCATCATGATATCTTTATGTTCCTGAAGCCAAGCCAGGTTGTCCAACATTCACAACACTCCTACTTACAGCTCCTTGAGCAGGTCCTTTATTGCAGCAACATAGTCGCCTGCCAAGGGCAGCATTTTTACTTCGCCATTCTTGCGCAGCTTAACCTCCAGCTCGCCGGTTTGCAAGGTCTTAGGACCTACAACCACGCGCAGCGGATAGCCAATCAAATCGGCATCCTTAAATTTCACGCCGGGGCGCTCCTTGCGGTCGTCAATTACAACCTCGAGACCAGCATCCAACAGTTGGTTATAAATTTCTTCAGCCTTAGCATTGCTTTCGGCATCCTTAACATTCACAGGCACAACCAAAACTTGATACGGAGCAATAGCTGCCGGCCAAATCATGCCGTCCTTATCGTTGTTTTGCTCAACAGCGGCAGCCATGGTGCGGCCTACGCCAATGCCATAGCAGCCCATCACCATGGGTTGCTCCTTGCCGTTTTCGTCCAAGAAGGTAGCCTTCATAGCCTTGCTGTACTTGGTAAACAGCTTAAATACTTGGCCAACCTCAATGCCACGCGCCTTCTTCACGGGAGCGCCGCAGTGCGGGCAGGGGTCGCCCTCAGCCATCAGACGAATATCAGCCACATAGGTCGGAGTAAAGTCACGACCGGGGTTTACGTTAACAAGATGATAGCCTTCCTCGTTAGCGCCACAGCAAATGTTATGCATCTTCATTACGCTTTGGTCCACCACGATAATAGCCTTCTTGGGGTCAATGCCTACGGGGCCCATGTAGCCGCCGAAGGTACCAGCTTGCGCCAACATTTCGGGCTCAGCCATCTCTACCTCGGTAACGCCCACGGTGTTCACAACCTTGATTTCGTTAACCTCATGGTCACCGCGCACGAAGCACAGGATAAGGCCCTTTTCGCTTTGGAAGGCCACTGCCTTCATGGATTTTTCCACAGGCAGATTCAGATATTTGCATACATCATTAATAGTTTTACAGTTAGGAGTGAGCACCTTTTCTACAGGCTTAGCTTCTTCAGCTTCGGCTTCGATTAAATGCAGCTCGGCCTTTTCAATATCGGCTGCATAATCGCACTCGGAGCAGTACACGATCTCGGCCTCGCCACTATCGGCCAGCACCATGAATTCATGGCTGCCATTGCCCCCGATAGCGCCACTATCAGCCTCAACCGGACGATAGGTTAAGCCGCAACGGTCAAAAATGCGAGTATATGCATCGTACATTTCTTCGTAGGATTTATTGAGACCTTCCTCATCGCGGTCAAAGGAATAAGCATCCTTCATGATGAAGTCGCGGCTGCGCATCAGGCCAAAGCGCGGGCGGCGCTCGTCGCGGAATTTATCCTGGATTTGGTACAAATTCAGGGGTAGCTGACGATAGGAGCGCACGTCGGCCTTCACTACAGTGGTCACCATCTCCTCATGGGTAGGACCAAGGCAGTATTCATGGCCATGGCGGTCCTTCAAGCGAATCATTTCTGCGCCATATGCGCCCCAACGACCGCTCTCCTGCCAAATTTCCGCAGGCTGCATAATGGGCATCATGATTTCCTGTGCGCCCTTTCTATCCATTTCCTCGCGGATGATATTCTCGATCTTTTTAATTACACGCCAAGCCAAGGGCAGCAGAGTGTACATGCCGTTGGTAGATTTACGCATAAAGCCAGCGCGCAGCAGCAGCTGATGGCTAGGGATCTCCGCCTCGGACGGAACCTCACGCAGGGTGGGTGCATACATTTTAGAAACTCTCATTAATGGGATACCTTCCTCTCAAGTAAAATTTTCTCTATCTCAACAAAAAGCTCGTTGACTAATTTTTCTTCCGGCACCTTGCGCAGCACCTCTCCCTTGCGGAAGATAAGTCCCTCGCCAATGCCACCGGCCAGACCCACATCGGCCTCGCGCGCTTCACCGGGGCCGTTAACCACGCAGCCCATTACAGCTACCGTAATTGGCTCAGTGATGCCCTCCAAGCGACGCTCAACCTCCAGCGCCAGCTTTTCCAGATTAATACGCGTGCGTCCGCAGGTGGGGCAGCTAATCAAGGTTGGCCCGTGCTCACGCAGTCCTAAGGACTTAAGGATATCGTAGGCCACCTTCACCTCGTTCACCGGATCGCCGGTGAGCGAAACGCGAATCGTGTCGCCAATGCCCTCAGCCAAAAGCGTGCCGATGCCTACAGCTGATTTAATGATGCCGCTGTTCACAGTGCCTGCCTCAGTAATGCCCACATGCAGGGGATAATCACACTGGCTAGCAAGCAAACGATAAGCGGCCAGCGTTAGCGGCACATCGTGCGCCTTTAAGGACACCTTAATATTGCGATAATCCATATCCTCTAAAATGTGGATATGGCGCCAAGCAGCCTCCACCAAGGCTTCTGCCGTGGGATGACCATATTTTTCAAGCAAATCCTTAGGCAGGGAACCAGCATTAACGCCAATGCGAATCGGCAGATTGCGCTCACGAGCAGCCTCAACCACCGCTCTCACCCTATCCTCGCCACCAATATTGCCCGGATTTAAACGCAAGCCATGCACTCCGGCCTCAATCGCAGCCAGTGCTAGCTTATAATCAAAATGAATATCGGCAATAACCGGAATTGGGCTTTCCTTGCAAATAGTTTTTAAGCCCTCCGCTGCCGCCATATCGGGCACAGCGCAGCGAATAATATCGCAGCCGGCGTCAGCCAAGCGTTGGATTTGCGCCAACGTAGCTGCTGCATCATCAGTATGGGTGTTAGTCATGGACTGCACCGCAACGGGAGCATCGCCACCGATAAGCACTCCGCCCACATTTAATTGACGTGTTTTTCTACGAGCAAACACCTTTCTCACCTCTTAACGTGTAATATCCTTCACTGTGGAAAAAATCGTTAACGCCAAAATCAGCACCACGCCCACGGTTTGGATATTATTCATGGCCTTGGCACCCAAGGGCTTGCCACGCAGGGCCTCCAAAACCAACAAAACAAAATGCCCACCATCCAGTGCCGGCAGGGGCAGCAGATTAATCACACCCAGGTTAATGCTTAAAAAGGCTACAAAATTCATCAAGGGCAGCAGTCCCTTTTCTGCAACCTGACCCGCCATTTGGGCCACGCCCAAGGGACCGGATACCTCCGCGGGAGCTTTGCCGGTGATAATCTTGCTTAAGCCATCAACCATGGAAATAATAATAAATTTTGTATAGCTAACGCCTTCCTTAACAGAGGCGACTAAGCTCATTTCTACCTTTTCAAACTTCGGCGTAATGCCAATCAGGGCACGTCTAGCCTCATTATCATATTCAGGCTGCATGGTGTATGTTTTTACAGCACCCTGACGCTCGGCCTCAATGGCTACTTCCTTCGTGCCGTTGGCGCGCAGCGTAACGACAATCTCCTTCCAATCCTGCATGGGCTTGCCATTAATAGCTAAGATTTTGTCGCCCTCGCGCAGGCCGGCTTTATCGGCTGCCATGCCCAGCATCACATTGCCCAGCACCGGCTCATTCACCAATTTATCCATGCCCTGGACAAAAAAGATGCCACTGAATAAAAGAATCGGCAACAGAAAATTCATCAGGGAGCCAGCCAAAATAACCAGCATTCTTTTCGGTATGGATTTGGATTTAAAGGAGTCCGGGGTTACCGGGTCATCGGGGTCCATACCGGCAATTTTGTTATAGCCACCAAGAGGAATGGCGCGCAGGCTGTACAGCGTGTCCCCATCCTTTTGCTGGTAAAGCTTGGGCCCAAAGCCAATGGCAAACTCATCCACACGCATGCCGGTGAGCTTGGCGGTGATAAAATGGCCAAACTCGTGGACGGTGACGAGGATACCAAAAACTAAGATAGCCGCTAATATAGTAAGCATAAAACCTCCTAAAGTGATAGCCAATAAAGCACCATATACTTCGTCAGGGCTCCTAGGAGTATTATTCATACGCCGTCGCACCTAAAGGTACAGCACGACCAACATGTGCTCACTGCTCTCCGTTTGTGACCACATGGGTCGTAGCTTGTCGCCCTTCCTCGTCTCTGGCACTTTCTTGACTATCTGAGAAAACTAAAGTTACAAAGAACTTATTACCGCTTGCGCTGCTCTGCGTGCTGCTGCGTCCGCCGCTTCGATGTCCTCGATGGTGGGATTAGCCACACTCTGGTGCTTTTGGGTAACGGTGGCGGTAATATAGGGAATATCTAAATACTTAATTTTGCCCTCTAAGAAGGCGTTCACTGCCTCCTCATTGGCCGCATTAAAGGCGCAGGGCAGCGTGCCCCCGGCCTTACCACATTCGATGGCAATGGCTAGAGACGGGAAGGCCTCCAAATCGGGCGCTTCAAAGGTCAACGTGCCATATTTTACCAAATCTAATTGGTCAAAGGCGTAAGGATAACGCTCCGGCCAGCTCAGCGCATATTGGATGGGCAAACGCATATCCGGGTCGCCCATTTGCGCAATCACACTGCCGTCGCAGAATTCCACCAAGCTGTGCACAATGCTTTGTGGATGCACAACTACAGCGATTTTTTCGTAGGGCATATTAAAGAGCCAGTGCGCTTCCATAACCTCTAGGCCCTTGTTCGCCAAGGTGGAGGAATCCAGTGTCACCTTCTTGCCCATGCTCCAGTTGGGATGGTTCAGACATTGGGCCAGCGTTACGTTTTCCAGCTCGCTGCGCTTTCTGCCGCGGAACGGACCGCCCGAAGCAGTAATAATGAGGCGCTTCACCTCGCTAGCCCTGCCCCCGCGCAGCGCTTGAAAAATAGCGCTGTGCTCGCTGTCCACCGGAGTCAGGCTCACGCCCTTGTCCGCCACAGCCTGCATCACAATACTGCCCGCCGCCACCAAGGTTTCCTTGTTGGCTAGGGCAATATTTTTGCCGCAGTTAATGGCGGCCAGCGTCGGTCTCAGTCCTGCATAACCAACCATGGAGGCCAGCACTGTGTCCGCCCCCGCGTAGGTTGCCGCAGCCAGCACGCCCTCCTCACCAGCCAGAATCTCTGTCCGGCCGTGGTAGCGCGCTTGTAATCTTGCAGCTGCTTCCTTGTCGGAAAGCACCGCCAAGTCCGGCTGCAAAAGGTTAATCTGCTCCTCCAAAAGCTCATCGCTTTTGTGAGCCACCAAAGCTTTAATCTTAATTTTGTCAGGATTAGCCAGCGCCACCTCCACGGTCTGACGACCGATGGAGCCCGTGCTACCTAAAAGAGTGATATTCTTCATCTTGTTTCCTCACAATTAATACATTCTAAAAATGCTGATAAAAAGCAGCACATAGTAAATCACCGGTGCTGTAAAGAGCAGGCTGTCAAAGCGGTCCAGCACGCCACCATGCCCAGGAAAGATATTCCCGGAGTCCTTAATTTCAAAGCTACGCTTAATAATGGACTCCACCAAATCGCCCACGGGTGCAAAAAAGGCCACCGCCGCACCCATCAGGCAGGCCTGCCACAGGGCAACGCCTAAGTAGAACAGGCTCAAAAACATCACCGTGATAAAGCAGCCCACAAAGCCGCACACTGCGCCCTCAAAGGACTTTTTCGGGCTCACGCGGCAGAAGGGTGTTTTGCCGAAGGCGCGACCAAAGAAATACGCGAAGGTATCGCTGGCCCACGTGCCCAAGAGCACCACCCACAGGCAAATTTCGCCATACTCAAACACTCTAAAGCCTAAATCAATATGCGGGCCCCCATCAAAGGTGCGCAGCAAAATCACATGCGCAAACAAAAGGCCGCAATAAAGCATGCCCCACACGGATACTGCCGTATCCATGAGCCAGTTTTCGCCCTCACGATGGCAATGACGCCACAGGCCCTCAATTGCGCCAAAAATAGCAAAGAGAGCTGTCAGCATCGTAATGAAGGCCAACACAAAACCCTGCCCCATCTCCACATAATAGCCCAAAGCAGCCATGCCCACAATCAGCGCGCTGCCCAGGCCTGAGGTTAGCGGGTACACATGATAGCCCTTGCTAGCAGCCATTTTATGGTATTCGTGCCAGCCAATGAGCGACAAAAGCAGCACTGCGCCCGAAAAAACCACGCCGCCCTTAGTAATAATGCCAATGGCAGCCGCAATACCCACCAAACCCGTTATAATACGAGTTAACATAAATACACCTTATTTCCCTAAATAATCTTTTCTACTTTTCAATTAAACCACCAAAGCGACGCTCCCGGCCCTGATAGGCCAAAATAGCATCCACCAAATGGTCCGGCGTAAAATCGGGCCAATAGGTTTTGGTCGTCCAAATCTCGGCATAAGCAATTTGCCACAGGAGGAAATTACTAATACGCAAATCGCCACCGGGCCTAATCAAAAGGTCCGGTGCAGGCAAGCCCGCCGTATAAAGATGGTCCTCCACCACCTGATTATCTATTTTTGCTACGTCCAAGCGCCCGGCCACAGCCTCTGCCGCAATGCTTTTTACCGCATGCAAAAGCTCGGCCTGCCCGCCGTAGTTAATAGCCAAATTCAAAATAATGCCCGTGTTATTTTTAGTTTCCTCAATGGCGTGCTCCATCTTTTGGCGCACCACCTCAGGCAATCCCTCACGGGAGCCAATAAAACGCACCTGCACGTTATTATCATTAAAATCCTGAATCTCGTTGGTCAAATAACGGCTTAAAAGCTCCATGATGAAGTTAACCTCCGTCACGGGCCGTTTCCAATTTTCTGTCGAAAAAGCATACGCGCTAATAACCTTCACGCCCAGCTTATCCGCAGCCTTCACAATCGTTTTTAAGGTTTCGGCACCCTGCTGATGGCCATAGGTGCGCACCTTGCCCTGAGCCTTAGCCCAGCGGCCGTTGCCATCCATAATAATAGCAATATGTGCGGGGATATTATTCATGTCCAAGCCTGCAGTATCCACTACAATATCGTTGGCCACTTTTCTTCTGGTCTGAAACAAGCCTTTAAACACTGTAATCAAGCCTTTCAGTCGTTAAAATTTGCAAATCCTTATAATAGAAAGAGAGGCAAGCCCCCATTTAGAGGGCCGCCTTCCTGATTTTTAAGCCTTATACTTACTCGATAGCGCCAACCGGGCATTGAGCAGCGCAAGCGCCGCATTCTACGCAATCTTCACCGATTTCGTATTTGCCGTCAACTTCTTTAATAGCGCCAACGGGGCAGGTAGCAGCACAGCCGCCGCAGCCAACGCAAGCATCTTTATTAATTTTCAGAGCCATCAGAGCACCTCCTTCCTTATACTCTGTACACAACAGTAAGAACAAATTTATTGCAAGACAAGCTTTGCTGTCTTACTACATATTTACGCACTTTCTTGCCGTCGAAGTCCTCCTCCTTATCGCGAGGCGGTAGCAGCGTTTGTACTTCATAGTCAAAGCCTGCCTCGCTCAGGCGGCGCGCAGCCTCCTCTAGGCTTAGTGCCAAAACATTAGGAGCATTCATAATCTTAGCTAGCGGGAAATAACGAATTATACTTCCATTACTTCCTTTTCTTTATTAGCTGCTACAGCATCGATATCCTTCATAATCTTATCGGTGATTTTTTGGATTTGCTCGGTGCCCTTCTTAGCATCGTCCTCGGTAATTTCCTTGGCCTTTTCTGCCTTCTTCACAGCATCGTTAGCATCGCGGCGCAGATTGCGGCAAACTACGCGGAACTCTTCAGCTTTTTTATGCACAACCTTAACCAAATCCTTGCGGCGCTCTTCGGTGAGCTGGGGCAGGTTCAAGCGAATGCACACGCCATCGCTGTTGGGGTTCAAGCCCAAATCAGAGGTCATAATTGCCTTTTCAATAGCCTTCAGCATGTTCTTTTCCCAGGGCTGAACCACGATCATGCGGGGTTCAGGAACGGTTACACTGGCTACTTGGTTGATGGGAGTGGGAGAGCCATAATAATCTACCATGATTTTGTCCAGCAAAGCCGGAGTTGCGCGACCTGCGCGCAGGCTAGCCAAATCCACCTTCAGCGCATCAACGGATTTGTGCATTTTGCCTTCCATATTAGTGGTAATTTCTTTTACAGTTGCCATTATTTTTTACCTCCTACCAGGGTACCAATGTCTTCGCCCAAAGCGGCGCGCAGAATATTGCCCGGTTCATCAATATTAAATACTACAATGGGGATACTATTATCCATGCACAGGCTGTTAGCGGTGGAGTCCATAACGCTCAGCTTGCGTTGGATAACCTCAAGGTAATCCAGCTTGTCGAATTTCTTCGCATTAGGATTCTTAGCGGGGTCGCTATCATAAACGCCATCAACGCCCTTTTTCGCCATCAAAATAGCATCCGCTTCAATCTCTGCAGCACGCAGAGCAGCGGTGGTATCGGTGGAGAAATAGGGATTGCCGGTGCCAGCTGCAAAAATAACTACGCGCTCCTTTTCCATGTGGCGAATAGCGCGACGACGGATGTAAGGCTCAGCGATTTGGCGCATTTCGATAGCGCTTTGTACGCGGGTGGGTACACCCAAATTTTCCAAAGCATCGGACAAGGCCAAGGAGTTAATAACGGTGGCCAGCATGCCCATGTAGTCGGCAGTTGCTCTATCCATGCCCTTGTTATAGCCGCTCAGGCCACGCCAAATATTACCGCCGCCATTTACCACAGCAACCTCAACACCATGCTCTACAACCTCTTTAATCTGTTTAGCCAAGGAATACACAACGGTGGGGTCAATGCCAAAACCTTTTTCGCCGGCCATAGCCTCGCCGCTCAATTTCAAAATAATACGTTTGTATTTCTTTTCTGCAGTCACTTTAACGACCTCCCTAGATACAGACTTAATCTTGATTTCTATTCAACAATTATACCATTTTTTCCTGCTTAAGACTAGCTTATTTGCGCCACAATTTTCAAGATACTGTGAAACTAGTGATCTTCCTCAATCTGGTTATATAAAATATTCACTAATTGGGCATATCAACAAAGCCAAATCATTTTATAATTAATACATCACCACAAATTTAACTTAAATTTTACCTGAGGGGATGTTGTAAAAATGGAAAAAGCATTAGCTAACAAAAAGCCTAGTGCCACCTATGCGATTTGCGTGACGGCACTGTTTATGGCACTTAATATTTTGATGAGCTCCTTTGGCGTACCCGTGCCCGGTGGCCGCTGCTATTTAAACGATGTTATCATCTGCACCGCCGCCATCCTTTTAGATGATGCCAAATCTGCCTTCTTAGTGGGCGGTGTGGGCGCCTTTTTGGGCGATTTATTCTTCTATCCCACGCCCATGTTTGTTTCCTTGGCAACCCATGGCCTGCAGGCTGTAGTGATTTTCCTCATTGCCCACCGCGCTGCTAACAAAGAGGTTACCCTAAAAAATGCCGCTCTGGGCGTTTTCTTAGGCGCCATCATCATGGTAGTGGGCTATTCTCTGGGCCGTGCCTTTATTTATAGCACTCCCTACTACGCCTATATCAAGCTGCCCTACCAAATTCTGCAAGCAGCTGTTGGTGCCGTAGGCGGCCTGCTGCTCTGCTTCAAGGGAGGCCTTTTAGACGCTTTTAAGAAAATGCAAAAATAAATGCGCAAAAATTTAGCCGTGAAGCCTTTTTAGGGCCTCACGGCTTTTTTGTATCTAAAACCCCTCCGTCAGTCGCATTTACTATCCACACAAAGCTATAGCAACTGCGCGACTGCCACCTCCCCTTGTAAGGGGAGGCTTTCTAGAAGCGCTAACTCTTCAGCTCATTGTTAACCACAAAGAGTACCCATTGGGCAATATTCGTGGCGTGGTCGGCAATGCGCTCCACATATTTAGCAATCATCAAATAATCCACATATTGGGGCACCAGCTGCGGATATTGTTGCATCAGACCTGTCAAATCCTGACGCATTTGGCGGAAGTAAGTATCCACTTCATCGTCCGTGGTCATAACCTTTTGGGCCAGCTCCACATCATTTTCGCTAATTGCAGTGATGCTATCATATACCATTTGGCGCATCACCTTCAGCATCGCCATAAAATCTTCCGGCATCGGCACGGGCTCCTTTTCGACCAAGCGCAAGGTGTATTGGCTTATATCGCTACAATGGTCGGCAATGCGCTCCATATCGCCTACCAGCTTTAAGCAGGAGGCAATCTCGCGCCAATCCGTAGCCACAGGCGTTTGCGTCAGCACCAGCTCCAAGCATTGGCGCTCAATATCAACCTCGCTATTATCAAAATCGTCATCCCCGCCGATAATTGCCTGCGCCAGCGCCACATCCTTGTTTTCTAAATTACCGATAACCTTATCCAGCGTCTCCTCTAAGTTTACGCCCATCACGCGCACACTGCTCAAAAGCAAATTCATTTGCTCTGTAAATTTATTTCTAACCATAATCTATTCTTAGCTCCTTTAAAAATGCTTATTATTAACTCTCGTAACCAAAGCAAAATCAACCAAAACGACCGCTAATATAATCCTCGGTCTTTTTATTGCGGGGATTAGAAAAGATTTCCTTCGTCTTATTATATTCAATCAAATCGCCCAAAAGGAAGAAGGCCGTTTTATCGCTAATACGCGCTGCCTGCTGCATATTATGGGTAACGATCACGATGGTATAATTTTCCTTTAGCTCCAAGGCCAAGTCTTCAATCTTCATCGTGGAGATGGGGTCCAGGGCGCTAGTTGGCTCATCCATCAAGAGCACCTCTGGCTGAACAGCCAAGGCACGCGCAATGCACAGGCGCTGCTGCTGGCCACCGCTAAAGCCCAGCGCGCTCTTATTCATGCGGTCCTTGCATTCGTCCCAAATGGCTGCCTGGCGCAGGGAGCGCTCCACGATTTCGTCCAGTTCGCTCTTTGCATGAATGCCGTGCGTGCGCGGGCCAAAGGCAATATTATCGTACACGCTCATCGGGAAGGGATTGGGCTTTTGAAACACCATGCCCACGCGTCGGCGCAGCGTGTTCACGTCATCATTGGCATAGATATTATCGCCATCCAGCAAAATTTTGCCTTGCACGCGACAGCCCTCCACCAAATCATTCATGCGGTTCAGGCATTTGAGCAACGTGGATTTGCCGCAGCCAGAGGGCCCGATAAAGGCAGTGATTTCCTTTTCCTTGATATCCATATTGATACCATGTAGGGCGTGGAAATCGCCATAATATAAATTTAAATCCTCTATTAAAAGCTTAGTCTTTGCTTCTTGCTCATTGCTATTCATCACATTAGTTTCCTTTCATCAGCTTCTTGGCCATTTTTGCACTTGCTGCATTAATGCCAATTACAATCAGCACCAAAACTACGGCTGTAGCATAGGCCTGCTTCATATATAAACCTTCACTGGCGAGCACGTACATATGCACAGCCAAGGTACGACCGGAGCTCATCACATTGGTAGGCAGTGCTGCTACCGTACCTGCGGTATAAATCAGGGCTGCCGTTTCGCCTACGATACGACCAATGCCCAGGATAACGCCGGCTAAGATGCCCGGCACTGCAGAAGGTAGTACTACAGCGAACACTGTACGCAGCTTGCCTGCCCCCAAGCCGTAGCTACCCTCACGATAGCTATCGGGCACAGCCTTGAGGGCTTCCTCCGTGGTACGCATGATGAGGGGAAGAATCATGATAGCCACGGTGCAGGAGCCTGCTAAAAGCGAGTAACCCAAATGCAGATAAGATACGAAGAACAACATACCAAAGAGGCCATACACAATGGAAGGAATGCCGCTCAGGGTATCAGCAGTAACACGCACCACATCGACAATTTTGTTGCCGCGCTTAGCATATTCAACGAGGTAAATAGCCGCAAAAATGCCGAGCGGCGTGGCCATTAAAAGCGCCAAAACCACCATGATTAAGGTGTCCAGCATGGCGGGGAACATGGAAACGTTTTCGGTGCTGTATTCCAGTTCAAAAAGCTTGGGGCTTAAATTTGGCAAGCCCTGCCACAGGATATAGAACAAAAGGAAGGCCAAGGATAAAAAGGTTACTGCTGCTGCGATACCAACGCAGGCCAGCAAAAATACGGAGAGCGGGTCTCGGCCATAGCGATACATTGCTTTAGAAAAATTCATTGCTGCACCACCTTATCCTTTAAATAAGAAAACGTTAAATTGATAATCATAATAAATATAAACAGCACTACCGCCGTAGCAATGAGCGCATCACGGTGCAAATCAGCAGCATAGCCCATCTCGATAACTATGTTAGTAGTCATCGTGCGCACGCCCTCTAAGAGGCCCTGCGGCATACGCGCCTGGTTGCCCGCAACCATAATCACCGCCATGGTTTCACCCATGGCGCGG
>USBV01000031.1 GCA_900553055.1 uncultured Phascolarctobacterium sp. | reverse complement strand
GAACCGTAAGCCGCTGTTGGTGGCTTGTGACGTTTATCGTCCCGCTGCTATTACCCAGCTGCAGGTTTTGGGCGAGCAGCTCAGCGTGCCCGTATTCACCTTGGGTGACAAGGTTTCCCCGGTGCAGATTGCTGAGCAAGCTATTGAAAAGGCTCGCAGCCTGGTTTGCGACACTGTTATCATCGATACCGCAGGCCGTTTACATATTAACGAAGAGCTGATGGAGGAGCTGCGCAATATTAAAGCAGCAGTAAATCCTCAGGAAATCCTGTTGGTTGTAGATGCTATGACCGGTCAGGACGCTGTAACCGTAGCTGAAAGCTTCAACAGCGAGTTAGGCATTGATGGCTTGATTGTAACCAAGCTGGATGGTGACGCTCGCGGCGGTGCAGTGCTCTCCGTAAAGGCTGTTACCGGTAAGCCGGTAAAATTGATTGGCTTGGGCGAAAAGCTGGATGCTTTGGAGCCCTTCCATCCCGACCGCATGGCTTCCCGTATCCTGGGCATGGGCGATATCCTGACCTTGGTGGAAAAAATTCAATCCACCACGGATTTGGCCAAGGCTCTGGAAATGGAAAAGAAGCTGCGCAAGGATGAATTTACCCTGGAGCAGTTCTTGGACCAAATGCAGCAGGTTAAAAAGCTGGGCTCTTTAGAAACTATCCTGGGCCTTATCCCCGGCATGGGCGGCATCAGCCAAAAGCTGAAGGAAGCCAATGTGGATGAAAAGGAATTCGACCGCATTGAAGCTATTATCCGCTCCATGACTCCGAAAGAAAGACGTAACCCTGATATCATCAACGGCAGCCGTCGTAAACGTATCGCCCTTGGCTGTGGCATGCGTGTGCAGGACGTAAACAAGCTGCTGAAGAACTTCGAGGAAAGCAAGAAGATGATGAAGCGCATGCAGGGTATGGCTAAGTTTGCATCCAAGGGCGGCTTCCGCATGCCCTTTGGTCATTAATAAAAATCAAAAGTTCCATGTTGTTTGAGATATATTTAAGGAGGTGACTATCAACATGGCAGTAAAAATTCGTTTAAAACGTATGGGTGCTAAAAAGGCTCCTTTCTATCGTATCGTAGTAGCAGACGCTCGTTCCCCTCGTGACGGTCGTTTCATTGAATCCATCGGTTACTATGATTCTACCACTACCCCGGCTAACGTAAAAATCGACGCTGAAAAAGCTATCGATTGGATGGGCAAGGGTGCACAACCTACTGATACCGTTAAGAACCTGTTCAGCAAACAAGGTATCATGAAGGCTTTTGCTGAAGCTAAAGCTGCAAAATAATCTTTTAGAGAGGCGTGATCTACATGAAAGAATTGGTAGAAGTAATGGCCAAGTCTCTTGTAAGTAATCCCTCTGCAGTAGTAGTGGAGGAGGAAACTACCGGTACAACAACGGTACTCCGCCTCCATGTTGCTTCTGAAGACATGGGCAAGGTTATTGGAAAACAAGGCCGCATCGCCAAAGCCATCAGAACTGTGATGAAAGCAGTAGCAACCCGCGAGAATGTAAAAGTTATTGTGGAAATTGTTTAATCAAGGATGGTAAAGAATGGATAAAATGACTGTTCGTGTTCCTGTTGCTGTGAAAGCAAAGGTAACCGAAGATTTAAAACTGAAAATTATTGGAGATCTCCAAAACACCATAAAGAATATGGAGCTTGATCTGGAGCAATTTGAGTTCCAAGCTAAAAAGGCTTTGCATCAAGCTGCTTCCGATTTGAGCGTGCTGCCGGCTTTGCGCGAGCAAATCGACATGGAAAGAAATAAACGCACTGCAGCTAAGGCTGAAGCAGAAGCTAAGCTCAAGAGAGCTGAAGCTTTGGAGATGGGTGCTGAAATCGGTCATGGTACCTTAGAGCGTACTGTGGAAATCACCGTGGGCACAGATCTTGATGCTTTGATGGGTGCAGAAATCCTCACCGAAGACGGTAAGGTTATTGCTTTCCGCGAGTAATTTATGCACAACCAAATAGTAATTGGTAAAATTGTCGCTCCGCACGGTGTGCGGGGCGATATTCGTATTCTGCCCTTAACCGAAAAGCCGGAACAATTTTTAGACCTGGATTATTTACTGCTGCATGATGGTCGCAAGCTGACCATTAAGCACGCACGCTTTCATAAGCGCATGGTGCTGGTTACTACTGAAGAAATTAAATCCATGAATGAGGCAGAGCTTTTACGCGACCAAGAGGTTTTGATTAAAGCCGAGGATTTACCGAAATTAGAGGAAGGCCAGTTCTATGTGGCCGACTTAATTGGTTTGCCTGTTTATGACGAAGAGGGCAAGCAAATCGGTACCTTTAAGGACTCCTTGAGTACTGGTAGCAATGATGTATATGTAATTGCGGTGCCGGGCGAAAAGGACATTCTATTGCCCGCTTTAAAGATTTATGTTAAAGAAATCAACCTTGCGGAAAAACGCATCGTTGTGACACTGCCTGAATGGGTTGATGAAGCATGAAATTCTTATTTGTAACACTCTTTCCGGAGCAAATAGAGCAGGCTGCTAATCACAGCATTATCCAACGTGCTGTAAACAAGGGCTTAGTTGAAATTAGCTGCATCAATCCGCGTGAATTTACGCATGATGTGCATCGCACTGTGGACGACACTCCCTTTGGCGGCGGTGCCGGCATGGTGCTCAAGCCTGAGCCGATGGTGGCGGCTATCCGCAAGGCTAAGGAGCAGCTGCCCAATGCACGTGTAATTGCAATGTGCCCGGGTGGACGCACGCTTAAGCAGAGCATTGTAGAAGAATATGCACACTGCGGACAGGACTTTATCTTCGTCTGCGGCCATTACGAGGGCTTTGATGAGCGCATTTTTAACTGGGTGGATGAAAAGCTTTCTATTGGCGATTATGTGCTCACTGGTGGCGAGATGCCGGCCCTAATTGTGATGGATGCAATTGCTCGCTTTATTCCTGGCGTCCTTGGCAAGCTCGTTAGCGCCGAGGAGGACTCCTTCAGCACAGGCCTTCTGGAATATCCCCAGTACACTCGTCCTGTTAATTTTGAAGGGCTTGAGGTGCCGGAGGTTTTGCGAGGCGGTAACCACGCTTTGATTGCTGCTTGGCGTCTGCAGGAATCCTTAAAATCTACTTATTTTTTGCGTCCTGATTTGCTCACTGAGGAGCAGCTGCGTTTTATCGAAAAGCCGTTGCCCTATAAGATGAAAAAGTCCCAGCGCAAATTTTGGGAGGAGCTGCGTAGCAAAATTGCTGCTGCTAAGGCGGAGCTAGCTGCTCAAGCAGAGGTTGATGCTTCTAAAGAGCTACAGGAAATTGCAGCAAAGGAGGATGAAATGAATGGCTGAACTATATGTGGGCTTAGTACACTATCCCATTTATAACAAGCGTATGGATGTAATAGCTAGTGCGGTTACCAATTTTGATATTCATGATATTGCCCGCACCTGTCGCACCTACGATGTGAAGCAATATTATTTGATTCATCCTAAAGAAGCCCAAAAGCAAATGATTCACAAGATTTTGCATTATTGGCAGGAGGGCTACGGCAAGGTTTATAATCCCGACCGTGCTGATGCCTTAGAGCGCGTGCATTGGCTGGAGGATATCGAAGCTGCGGCTAAGGATATCGAAGCTCGCACAGGTGAGCGTCCCTATATAGTTACTACTGATGCTCGCATTTATCCCAACACTGTGAGCTATAGCTTTATGCGTAAACAGCTGCAGGAGGGGGACAGACCTATTCTGCTCTTATTTGGCACCGGCTTTGGTATTGAAGCCGAGGTCATGAAAAGCTTTGACTATATTTTAGAGCCTGTATATGGCTCTTGTGATTACAATCATCTGTGCGTTCGCAGTGCCGTGGCCATTATTTTGGACCGCTTGGCTGGAGAAGCATGGTTTGAAAAAGAGTAAAATTTTGTAATGTTTATTGCACTTTTTGCTTGCTTTTAAGCTCGCAATGTGGTACAATTGATGTTGTGTAATACGGACGGTCCGCTGTGGAGTTCACACATGAACGTCTATGATTTTAGGAGGAAAAAATGAACATTATTGAAGTATTGGAACAAGAACAACTGCGCAGCGACATCCCTGACTTTAAAGCAGGCGACACCGTAAAAGTTTACTGCAAAATCATTGAAGGCAGCCGTGAACGTATTCAGCTGTTCGAAGGCGTTGTAATTTCCCGCAGCGGCTCCGGCGTACGTGAAAACTTCACCGTTCGTCGTATTTCCTACGGCGTTGGCGTTGAAAGAACCTTCCCGGTTCACAGCCCTCGTATCGACAAGATCGTTGTAGCTCGTCGTGGTATCGTTCGCCGTGCAAAACTGTACTATCTGCGTAATCTGACTGGTAAAGCTGCTCGTATTCGCGAAAAACGCTAATAATGTTACTTCTCAAAAGGGATTGCTTTATGCAATCCCTTTTTGTTTTAGTACATCGCTTATAAGCAGTCATCTGCTTCACAAATTTTCGTCGACGTACCTCTAGTACGACTCACACCTAAAGATGCAGCACGACCAACATGTGCTCAGCTCGCAAGCTCGCGATCACCTGGGTCTTAGCATGTCGAATTTGCTCGCATCTAACTACTTCTAAGCGATGTTGTAAATTTGTCATACTTTTGTTGCTGACTAATATATAAATCTATGTTACAATATTAGAAGAATTTTTCTATGAGAGGTGTGTATAATTTTGAGCAATAAGCATGAAACTTCCTGGCAGGATACTGCTAGTGACTGGCTGGTTTCTATAATTGTGGCCGTGGCTTTGGCCTTTTGTATTCGTACCTTTTTAGTGGAGCCCTATATGGTAGAGGGTTCTTCTATGTATCCTACCTTGAAAAACCACGAGCGCTTAATTGTGGATAAGCTGAGCTATTTTGTAACCAATCCCAAGCGTGGTGAAATCGTTGTTTTCCGCTTCCCTAAGGATGAAAGCCGTGACTTTATCAAGCGCGTTATTGCAGTTGGTGGTGACACCATTGAAATGAAGGATGGCCAGGTTTTTGTTAACGGCCAAGCTCTGAAGGAAGATTATATTTATGAGAATGACCCTAAGGGTAAGAATATTTCCAGCTATCACAAGACCATTGTTCCAGAAGGCACTATTTTCGTTTTAGGTGATAACCGCAACAATTCTGAGGACAGCCGTTTCGCCGATGTGGGCTTTGTGCCGCATAAGCTCGTTAAGGGTAGGGCCCTTGTGTGCTTCTGGCCGCTTGGCAATATGCGCGTGATTAAGGCTGATACAGGTATGGGCAAATGAGAATAGAGGATTTTAAGATTCAATGGTTCCCTGGGCATATGACAAAGGCCAAACGCATGATGGAGGCCCAAATCAAGCTGGTGGACGTAGTTGTAGAGATGTTGGATGCGCGCATTCCACGCTCCAGCACCAATCCCATGCTGCAAAATATTTTAGGTAATAAGCCTAAGGTTATTGCTCTGAATAAGATTGATATGGCCGATAATGCCAAAACCGAGCAATGGCTGGAGAAGCTGAAAAACAGTGGCCTGCCCGTGTGCAAAATTGATTGTGCCACTGGTAAGGGTGTGAAGCAGCTTATCAGCGCCATTCAGCTTGCAGCCAAGCCGGTCATTGATAAATGGCTCAAAAAGGGCGTGCGTAACCGTCCTGTGCGTGTTATGATTGTGGGCATTCCCAATGTGGGAAAGAGTACGCTCATCAATCGATTGGTTGGTAAGAACAAGGTTATGGCTGCGGATAAGCCCGGCGTAACACGTGGCCAGCAGTGGGTGACCATCGCTAAGGGCTTGGAGCTTTTGGATACTCCCGGTGTGCTGTGGCCCAAGTTCGAGGATTCTTCCGTAGGCTTTGCATTAGCTGCCACGGGCGCGATTAAAGAGGATGTTTTTGATCGCCAGGATGCGGTAGAGCTGTTACTGGAGTTTATGCTGAGCAAATATCCTGAGGCCTTGGCGGCAAAGTATGCCGTTACTTTAGAAGAGGGCGAAACCGCTCAAACAGTGATGGCTAAAATTGCTACTGCGCGTGGTTGCTTAAAGGCTGGCGGCATGCTAGATTTGGACAAAGTGGACCAGCTTGTGCTGCGCGACTTCCGCTCCGGTCGTTTAGGCCGCTTCACTGTGGACGAGCCTTAAAAGCGAAATTCAAGCAAATATAGTATTTATACGCTCTAGTTGGGTTAATTACTTAACTATTCCCAACTAGAGCGTTTTTATTTTTTATCTTCTATTATTTGCTCTTAGGGTAACAGCCTCGGCAATATGAGCAGCTTGGATATCGCTACTGCCAGCTAAATCTGCAATGGTGCGTGCTACCTTTAAAATCCGGTCGTGGCTGCGGGCGCTTAGATTAAGGATATTGAAGTACTTTTCCAAAACAGCTTGAGCCTGCTCATCCAATTGACAATATTTAACTACCTCCTGTCTGCCCATTTGCGCGTTACAATGAATACCCAAGGGCTCCAAGCGAGCCTGCTGCAGCTGGCGAGCGCGAACTACTCTTTCACGAATGGTAGCAGAGCTTTCTCCTGGGCGCTTATCCTTTAGTTCAGAAAAATCTACTCTTGTAAGGTTAATCTGCATATCGATTCTATCCATTAAGGGACCGGAAATTTTGCGTTGATAATGATCTATATCTAGCTGCTTACAGCTACAGACATGGCGGGAGTCTCCAAGATAGCCACAAGGGCACGGATTTTGAGCAGCAACAAGTATAAACCGGCTAGGAAAGGTCATAGCAGCGCGCACGCGGGAAATACTCACTTCACCATCCTCCAAGGGTTGACGCAGCATTTCTAAGGTAGAACGGTCAAACTCAGGTAGCTCGTCTAAAAAGAGAACACCGTTATGACTAAGTGTTACTTCACCCGGCCTAGGGGTGGAGCCACCACCTAGCAAGGCGCTACCGGAGATACTGTGATGTGGACTTCTAAAGGGACGTTCCAACATTACACTATCCGCCTGTGGTAGCATGCCAACAATACTATAAATTTTAGTTACCTCTAGTGCTTCGCTTTCAGTCATGGGCGGTAAAATTGTTACCAAACGACGCGCTAGCATCGTCTTGCCGCAGCCGGGGCTACCAATCATCATGATACTGTGCCCTCCTGCCGCTGCTATTTCTAAGGCTCGGCGTGCTACCATTTGGCCTTTAATATCAGCAAAATCCACATGATAGATGCGTTGCTTATTTTGCAAAATATTCTCTTTGGGCAGAGGCTCAAGTAGCTGCTTACCTGTTAAGTGCTCAACTATTTCCTTTAAGGATGAAGCTGTATAGACCTTGATGCCTTGGATAAGCTTGCCTTCGGCTGCGTTTTCCTTAGGTATGTAGATTTCTTTAGCTCCGAAGCGCTTGGCCTCCATAACCATGGAGAGTACGCCTGATACCTTACGAATGCGCCCATCGAGAGATAATTCGCCAACAAAAACCTTGTCATCTAAATTAGTAGGATCAATCAGGCGGGAGCAGGTTAAAAGGCCTATGGCAATAGGTAAATCTAAACCTGAGCCCTCCTTGCGCAAATCTGCCGGAGCCAAATTCACCGTTATTTTCGTCATAGGAAAAGGGTAATCACTATTGCGCATTGCAGCCTTAACTCTTTCTTTGGATTCGCGTACAGCCATGGCTGGAAGGCCCACTAAATCAAAATTAGGTAGTCCATTAGAAATATCTACTTCGATTAAAATCATAACACCATCAATACCACAGGTGGTTAAACCATTTACTTGGGCAAACATTATTATCCTCCTTAAGCTCAGAAGCTATTTAGAAGCAATGCGGATAATGAAAAAGTCGCATTACCGCACTACCCTCAATGATAATTTCAATTACATCAAAGGAAAGCATCGGAATGCGACTTATTAACCCCGCACATTGGAGGTAATACTGTGCAACACGATAGATTTTTCTTTGCTTCGCCAAGGTCACTGCTTCTACCGGTTTGCCATACCGGCTTGAGCAGCGCGTCTTGACCTCAATAAAGCTTAGTACCCCGGCTTTACTGGCAACAATATCAATTTCTCCGAAGCGCCGACAACGAAAATTGCGCTCCAAAATAGTATAACCATTGGCCTGTAGGTACTTACAGGCAAGGTCCTCTCCATAAATTCCCAGCCTACGCGTCGATTGAGAACACATAATGGCAATCTAGCTGGGGACTGTAAAGTTCATTATTAGCAGCAGCCACTGGCTCTAGCTGCATGCTTTTCACTGGCTCATAGCTACGGCGATGCCATTTCGTGGCGCCAAATTCAGCAATGACCTGCATATGAGCACCGCTACCATATCCCTTATTATGGGCAAAGCCATAGGCAGGGAAGAGCTTATCTAAGCGCTCCATGATGCGGTCACGAGTGACCTTGGCAATTATTGAAGCTGCGGCTATGGATGCACTGAGCGCATCACCGTGCACGATGGATACCGTGTTAATTTCTTTGGCTTCTACGGGCATGGCATCGATAAGAGCTACCTGTGGTTGCACAGGCAAATGCTCTAAAACCTCAGCCATACCTCGTTGGGTAGCAGTGTAGATATTAAGCTTATCTATATTGCTAACACTGACGATATTGACCTCGATAGCTACAGCTTTAGCGATGATTTCGTCATATAGCTGCTCTCTTTTGGCTGCGCTCAGTTGTTTGGAATCATTGAGCCCGGCTATAAAAACAGCTTGAGGCAAAATAACAGCTGCGATAACAAGAGGCCCAGCCAAGGGACCTCGTCCAGCTTCGTCCACTCCAGCCACATATTGCACACCGTGAGCATAGTACTCTCTTTCATAGGTGAGCATGCTCTCGAAGCGTGCTCGCTCTAAAGCAGCCTTTTCCAAGCGCTTATAATAGGCAGCTAAAAGCTTCTTGACGCCGCTACGCTCATCAGCTTGAAGCATTGCTATTTGCTCAGGTGTGGGTGCAGCAGCTAAAAGCTCTTTTACTTCGCTAATCTTCATTTTCTCACTTCCTTACAATGTATTTACAAAAGAACCTATTTAGACAAAAAACCGCCTTATAGTAAAAACTACAAAGCGGCTATGTATATCATGTCTTTTATCTATATTTCAATTCTACCACAGATTTGAGCATTTGTCAGTAGTAAAAAAGCAAAAAAGTGATTATTTTGTATTAGTTCTCTCCAAAATATCCTTTCTTTTCGCATCCACTAGCATTTACTCCTCAAATATGTTATAATTTAATGACGCTTTGTTTGCCAAGGGATTTTTATGCTTATTTTTACAGGAGTTGCCATTATATGTTAGGATTAATTAGCGCTGTACGCAAAAACAGTTTAGCTGAAGCAGCCGGCATTGTAGCCGGTGATAAGCTGGTATCTGTGGATGGCGTGCAGGTGAAGGATATAATTGAATTAAGCTTTTATACCTCCGACTACGAGGTGGAGCTGGAGCTGGAAAACGCTCAGGGCCAGCGCCGTCAGGTACATATAGATAAGTATCCCGATGAGGATTTGGGACTGGAGTTTGAAGCTGCCGTGTTTGACAAGGTCAGCACCTGCTATAATAATTGCATCTTCTGCTTCGTCGACCAAATGATTCCCGGGATGCGCAAAGGTCTCTATGTACGTGATGACGACTACCGTTTGAGTTTTTTATATGGCAATTTTATCACCCTCACTAATCTTAAGGAAGAGGATTTTCAGCGTATTATCCAAACGCATATGACGCCGCTGTATGTTTCCGTCCATGCTACGGACCCCAAGGTGCGCTGTGAAATGATGCACAATCGCTTTGCAGGCCAGCTCATGGAGAAGCTGGAGCGCTTGTTCGACGCCGGTATTGAGGTGCATACCCAAATTGTGTGCTGTCCTGGCTACAACGATGGTGAAATCTTAGCTAAGAGCTTCCATGATTTATATGATTGTTATCCAAGTGTTTTAACAATGGCAGTTGTGCCAGTGGGAATTACTAAGCATAGGGAAGGGCTACATCCTTTGCGCACCTTCACTAAGGAGGAGGCTGCTGCATTAATTGACCAGGTCACTCCTTGGCAGCAGCAGTGTCGTGAGGAAACAGGCAAAACCTTTATCTACTTAGGCGATGAGTTCTATCTTTTGGCAGGTAGGGAAGTGCCCTCTGCCGATTGGTATGACGGCTTCCCACAGCTGGAAAATGGCATTGGCCTGACGCGCAGCTTCGTGGATGAATGGCACGAAATGCTAGCTACCATGGGCAGCTACCAAGCTGCAAGCTCTGCTGTTATTCCTGTGGGTGAGAGCGCTTATAATG
Organism: uncultured Phascolarctobacterium sp.; assembly: GCA_900553055.1. Taxonomy (GTDB): domain Bacteria; phylum Bacillota; class Negativicutes; order Acidaminococcales; family Acidaminococcaceae; genus Phascolarctobacterium_A. The sequence goes on along the minus strand of USBV01000031.1, from coordinate 2,782 downwards.
TGTTGCAGCCTTTATTAGCTGATTTAAACAAGCAATATGGCAGTGAGCATAGCTTTATTCCTGTGCCTAACGAGTTTTTCGGTGGCAAGGTTAATGTAACCGGCCTTTTGACCGCAGGTGATATTTTGCGCAGCTGTAAGGATAGTGGCAAGCGCCTGATTTTGCCAGCTGTTGTACTTAATAATGATAAGCTCTTTTTGGATGATACTTCGCTAGAGCAGTTCCGTAAAGCATATCCCGGTAAGGTTGATATTGCCAAGGACGCTAAAGAGCTTTTGCATTTGCTTTTAGAAAGCTAGGGTGAAGAAAATGTTACATGTATATACTGGCACTGGCAAGGGTAAGACTACTGCCGCCTTGGGTGTGGCAGTGCGTGGCGCAGGGCATGGCCTGAAGACGCTGATGCTGTGCTTTTTAAAGGATGACCCCGAATATGGCGAAGCAAGAGCAGCGAGCTTTGTGCCGGGCTTTGAGCTGCGTCAGGTGGGCAGGGACGCCTTCGTAAACTTTCGTAACCCCGAGCAAATCGACTTAGATTTATGTCGTACGGGCTGGGATGTTGCCAAAGAGGCGATTGCTGCGAAGCAGGTGGATATCGTTATTTTGGACGAGCTGAACATTGTTTTGGCGACAAAAATGCTGCCCTTGGACGAGGTTATCGACTTCCTTAAGGCTCATCAGCATGAGCTGGAGATTATTACCACCGGTCGCGGCGCGCCGGAGGAGCTCATTAAGATTGCGGATTTAGTGACGGATATGAGCGAGGTTAAGCATTACTTTCATAAGGGTGTGTCGTCTCGCTTAGGCATAGATCATTAGAAAGTCTTCCGATAAAGCACCATATACTTCGTCACGGCTCCTAGGAGTATTATGCATACGCCGTCGCACCCAAGGGTACAGCGCGACCAGCATGTGTTCACGGCGCTGCGCTTGAGACCACATGGGTCGTGGCTTGTCGCCGTTCCTCGTCTCTGGTACTTTCTCGTAAGACTTAGTTTAGATTTTACATTAACACGCTAGATTGAAATAAACAATTATAGTATGATGGAGGAAATTGATTATGGGAAAACCTATTGTTGCTATAGTAGGACGTCCTAACGTTGGCAAATCAACCCTGTTCAATATTTTTGCCAATAGCAGGATTTCCATTGTCGAGGACACCCCCGGTGTTACTCGCGACCGCCTATATGCTACGGCGGAATGGCTGGACCACGAATTCATGATGGTGGATACCGGCGGCATTGAAATTATGAATGCTGACGCTATTGCTGTTTCCATTCGTCAGCAAGCGCAAATCGCTATTAAAGAGGCCGATGTAATCCTCTTTGTGTGTGATGCACGTAGTGGCATTACTACCGAGGATGCGGATGTGGCACGTTTGCTGCGACAATCTAAAAAGCCCATCGTGCTGGCAGTGAACAAGGCTGACTCTCCGAAGCAGGAGATGAATATTTTTGAATTCTATAATCTGGGCATTGGCGACCCCCTTCCTGTATCTGCCTCTAATCATTTAGGCTTGGGCGACCTGCTGGACGCAGTTGTTGCCAAATTCCCCAGTGATAAGCTGGGCACAAGCTTGGATGACGAGGATGAAATCAAGGTTGCTTTGATTGGACGTCCTAACGTAGGCAAATCATCTATTTTCAATGCTTTGGTAGGCGAGGAACGCTCCATCGTTAGCGATGTTGCCGGCACCACTCGTGATGCTATCGACACTCCCGTAGTGCGCAATGGCCAAAAATATCTCTTCATTGATACAGCTGGCATGCGCCGCAAGGCTAAGGTAGATGAGCCTATTGAAAAATACAGCGTAATGCGTTCTCTGCGCGCTGTGGACCGCAGTGATGTAGTGCTCATGGTGTTCGATGCTGTAGAAGGCGTTACCGAGCAGGATAAGCGTATCGTTGGCTATACTCATGAGGCTGGTAAGGCTATTATTTTAGTTGTAAACAAGTGGGATTTGTACGAGAAGGACAACAGCTCCACACTGCGTTATACAGAAACGCTGCGTAAGGAGCTTGTCTTCCTGCAATATGCTCCCTGTGTCTTTGTTTCCGCAGTAACTAAGCAGCGCATTCACCGCCTCCCCGAGGTTATTAGCTATGTAGCCGAGCAGAACGCTCAGCGCATCGCTACCAGCATTCTGAATCAGGTTATCGAGGATGCCGTGGCTATCAACCCGCCGCCTACGGAAAAGGGCAAGCGCTTGAAGATTTTGTATGTTACTCAGGTTAAAATTAAACCTCCTACCTTCGTTATTTTTGTTAACGAGCCGGAGATTATGCACTTCTCTTACCAGCGTTATTTGGAGAACAAGCTGCGCGAAGCCTTTGGCTTTGAGGGTACTCCCATTCAAATGATTATTCGCGGCAAGAATGAGGACGATTAAATTAAGTCAGGTGATGTAGATGCTTAATGAGGTGGGAATAGTGCATTTCGTGCTGGGCTTTGTATTGGGCCATTTATGTGGCTCCATTCCCAGCGGTCTGTGGTTAGTGCAGGCCTTGCACGGTATAGATATTCGTAATTATGGTAGTAAAAATATTGGCACTACTAATGTGTTCCGCACAGTGGGGCCGACTACAGCAGTGCTGGTGCTCATCTGCGACATGCTCAAGGGTATTATTGCTGTTGCCCTGGTGAACCATTTTTTCCACAATCCTGAGCTGGATGTGGTGACAGCGTTGGGCGCACTCTTAGGTCATAATTATTCGGCCTTTTTGGGCTTTAAGGGAGGCAAGGGTGTGGCCACAGGCTTGGGCCTTTTGGGTTTCCTGATGCC
>USBV01000030.1 GCA_900553055.1 uncultured Phascolarctobacterium sp. | reverse complement strand
TATGGCCTGGTATTTTGCTTATCCCTGTGCCTATATTGTGCTGGGTGCCATTGCCGGCTTCTTTGTAGTGCTACGCCACAAGGAAAACATTGGCCGCCTTTTAAGTGGCACCGAAAGCAAAATTAAGCCTGGCAATGCTAAAAATTTGCCTAAATAAAAAATAATAACTATAAAAGCGTCTCCTACTTACTACTTTGCTAGCAAGTTAGGAGCGTTTTCTTTTGGTGGACACAAAAATGCGCAAATTTTTCACAAAAAAACCTTTGTATTTTTCACACAAACAGTGGTATAATATGCCTAGAGTTTTTTAGAAGAAAGGGGACTGTACTATGTCTGAAAAATCCACATTCTATCTGGTTAGGGAAGAAATTCTTCCTGAGGCCATTAAGAAGACTATAAAAGTAAAGGAAATTCTTAAAAGAGGCGAGATTAAGACCATTAACGAAGCAGTAGAAAAAATGGGCTTGAGCCGCAGTGCATATTATAAATATAAGGACTTTGTGTTCCCGTTCTATGAAGCAAGTAAGGAAAAGATTATTACTTTATCCCTGCTTTTAGAGCACAAGTCCGGCGTGCTCTCTAAGGTTTTGAATACTGTTGCCGATGATTCCGGCAGCATTATGACCATCAACCAAGGCATTCCTCTGCAGGGTGTTGCTAATACTACTATCTCTATCGAAACCAAGCATTTAACTGTGGACCTGGAAGCACTTTTGGACAAGCTGCGCATGATTGACGGCGTGAAGAGATTAGAGGTTTTAGGTCAGGTTTAATTGGTTCGAGATGCATGTGATGAAAATAAAGTGGAGGGGGCTCTAGCAAGAATGAAGAATTTTATTAATGTGGGCCTGCTAGGTGCAGGTACCGTTGGTGGCGGCGTTATAAAAGTATTAGAAAAAAATGCTGCCGATATTGAAAAAAAGGTGGGCAAGCCTATCCGCATTACTAAGGTTTTGGACCGCAATGTGGAAAAGCGTCGTGCCGAATACGGCGACCAATATATCTTTACCAATAATATTGATGATATCCTGAATGATCCCGATATCGATATTGTGGTAGAGCTTTTAGGTCGCGAGCATCCTGCGAAGGAATATATTGTGGCGGCCTTTGAAAAGGGCAAGAATGTGGTTACGGCTAATAAGGATGTTATAGCGCATTACGGTGAAGGCATTTACAGCTTAGCAGAGCAAAAGGGCTTGGACTTTATGTTCGAGGCCAGCGTTTGCGGCGGCATCCCCATTATCGAGCCCTTGAAGACCAGCATGGCCGGTAACCAAATCCATTCCGTAATGGGTATTGTGAACGGTACCACAAACTATATGCTGTCCAAGATGAGCAATGAGCATCTTGATTATGATGAGGTTTTGAAGGAAGCACAGGCCAAGGGCTATGCCGAGTCCGACCCCACTGCCGATGTGGGTGGCTTGGACGCTGCACGCAAGGTAGTTATCCTAGCCTCCATCGCTTTTAACACTCGTATCAGCCTGAAGGATGTATTAGTAGAGGGTATCGAGAATATCGAAGCCTGCGATATTAAATATGCGCAAAACTTGGGCTATGCTGTTAAGCTTTTGGGCATTGCTAAAAATGACCCAGAAAACGGTATCACCGTCTGCGTAAAGCCCACCATGCTGCCCTTAACTCATCCGTTGGCTGGCGTAAATGGTGTGTATAATGCAGTCTTTGTCAATGGTGACGCTATTGGCGAAGCCATGTTCCTTGGCATGGGCGCAGGCCGTTTACCCACTGCAAGCTCTGTTTTAGGCGATATTATCGAAATTGCACGCGACATCCAAAGCGGCAGCACCGGTCGTATCTCCTGTACCTGCTTCAAGGAAAAGAAGCTGTGCCCGCCGGAGAAAATGTCTGCTCCTGCTTATATTCGCCTGCAGGTTTTGGACCAACCGGGCGCATTGGCTGCTATCGCCGCAGCCTTTGGTGCGCAAAACGTGTCCTTGCGTAACGTTATCCAACAAAATGCAGCCAAGGGACAAAAGGCGGAAATCGTTGTTATTACCCACAGCGTTTCTGAATCCAACTTGCAAATGGCGCTGCAGATTTTAAAGGTATTGCCCGTTGTAGAAAAGGTTAGCTGTGTTATCCGTGTTGAAGATAGCAGCTTAGCATAAGGGGTAGAGGGTGTGCATGATGAATAAGGTTACGATTCGTGTTCCTGCTACCTCTGCCAACTGTGGCCCTGGCTTTGACACCCTGGGCCTGGCAGTGAATTTATATAATGAAGTGACCTATAAGGTTACTGATACCAAGGGCTTTCAGCTTGAGGTTGAGGGCGAGGGTGCTGAATATTTGAAGCCCTTCGGTCGCAATTTGGCCTTTGCCAGCTTTTTAAAGGTGTGGAATCTGGCGACGGATAATCGTCGCATTGGCCTTAAGGTGAGCATGGTGAACCGCATTCCTATGTCGCGTGGTTTGGGCAGCAGCTCCAGTGCCATTGTGGCTGGTCTTTTCGCAGCTAATTGCCTGTGCGATAATCATTTCTCCATGGATGAGCTTTTGGGCTTTGCTACGGAGATTGAAGGCCATCCCGATAATGTTGCGCCTGCTCTTTATGGTGGCTTTACTATTAGCTATATGGAGGGAGAGCGAGCTCATACTCTGCGCTTACTGCCGGCTAAGCCCCTGCAATTTATTGCAGTCGTTCCCGATAGCAAGCTGGCTACCTCCTTGGCTCGCCAAGCTATTCCTAAAGCTGTTCCGCATCAGGATGCCGTTTACAACACCTCCCGCGCTTCACTGCTCGTAGGTGCTCTTTTGAGTGGCAGCTATGAGTACTTGGGTATGGCGCTGGAGGACAAGCTACACCAACCTTATCGTGCGCATTTGATTCCCGGCTTGGCTGATGTCTTTGCTGCGGCTAAGGCTGCGGGTGCATATAATGCGATTATCAGCGGAGCTGGCTCCACGGTGATGGCTTATGCTGCTCCGGAGGCGGATGGCAAGGCTATTGCCGAAGCCATGGTAGCAGAATTTGCTAAACAGGGTGAAAAAGCTAGCTATCATTTGCTGACCTTGGATACTGAAGGCGTGAAAGAGATTTGATGCCTACAACATATCCAGACAATTTTTCACAAAATATGGAAAAAGTGCTTGACTTTTTCATCTATATACAGTATAATCTTACATGTTGCTGATGAACAGCAACACACCTAAATGTCGGGGCGTGGCTCAGTTTGGTAGAGCGCTTCCTTGGGGTGGAAGAGGTCGTGGGTTCGAATCCCGCCGCTCCGACCACGACATGTAGCCGTTACATTGGCAAAAGCTGATGTAACGGTTTTTTATTATGCAAATTAGCATAAGATGATGCCAGAAAGCTGATGGCTAATTGCTATTACACTCAATTTATTGTATAATAATATTTTGACAGTAAGTTTAAAATTCACAACTATCTATAACTAACCCTGTGGAGGTATCTGCATGATTCGCACCCTTGATATGATTTGTAGTGAATGTGGCGAGGCCTTTGTGCCTGGCGCACAGCTCTATTATCGTGACAATTATATGTCCACTAATATTCGTGATACTAAGTTTATTTGCCCGGACTGTATTGCCAAGTGGCAAGCTAAGTGGCAGATTAAGAATGCTGTTTTCCATGAGCATGATTATGTCATGACTGTGGATATTGAGCTAGAGGATGGCACTATATTTAAAAATATGGACTGCACACCCATTGATGAAACTGGCACAGTTGTTGTGGGAGAGGATATTCCTGTGGAAGCCCAACAAAGCTTATACAGTATTTATGATGTCTGGGATAAGGAGCGCAAGGCGCATGTGCTCAAGGATTGCATTTTTAAAGATGAATTTATGCGCACTTCCGTAACATGTGCTACCTATGGCGGGGAGCATTATGAAAATGTAGCTTTTCGTGTAACAAGACGCGGTGAGCTGCAAACTGAAATTCCCATGCCTGATTATATTAAGAAGCAAATTTTGGAAGCTTATGAGCTGTATGAAGCTCAAAATATGGATGATTTTAAGGAAGAATAAGAGGGGAAACTATGCAGGAATTATTGGAAAAAATTGAGAAACGTCGCACCTTTGCGATTATATCCCACCCTGACGCAGGTAAAACAACCTTAACTGAAAAGCTTTTGCTATACGGTGGTGCTATCCATTTGGCTGGCTCCGTTAAAGCAAGAAAAACCGCTAAGCATGCGGTTTCTGACTGGATGGAAATCGAAAAGCAGCGTGGTATTTCTGTAACTAGCTCCGTGCTGCAATTTGATTACGATGGTTACCGCGTTAATATCCTCGATACTCCTGGTCACCAGGACTTTTCTGAGGATACCTATCGTACCTTGATGGCTGCAGACAGCGCTGTTATGCTTATCGACGCAGCCAAGGGCGTGGAGCCGCAAACTAAAAAGCTGTTTTGGGTTTGCCACCGCCGCCATCTGCCCATCTTTACCTTTGTCAACAAGCTGGACCGTTATGGCCGCAACCCGTTTGATTTGATGGACGAGCTGGAAAAGGTGCTCAATATTCGTGCTTATCCGGTAAACTGGCCTATTGGTATTGATGGTCACTACAAGGGCGTGTACGATCGCCTGCAAAATACTATCGAGCTCTTTGAAGATGACACCAGTCACGGCACTAATAAACTGAAATCTACCACTGGCTCCTTGGATGACCCTAAAATCAAAGAGCTGTTAGGTGAGGAGCTTTACGAAAACCTTGTTAACGATATCGAGCTGCTAGATATGGCTGGCGATGAATTTGACCTGGAAAAGGTTAAAGAGGGCGAGCTTACCCCGATGTTCTTTGGCTCTGCTATGACCAACTTTGGCGTGCAAGCATTTTTAGAAAAATTTTTGGAATTGTCTCCTAAGCCACAGCCAAGAATGTTACAAGATGGTACAATGATTATGCCGGAGAATGAAAACTTTTCCGCCTTTGTATTTAAAATTCAAGCTAATATGAATCCTGCTCATCGCGACAGAATTTCCTTTATGCGCATTTGCTCCGGTGTCTTCGACAAGGGCATGAGCGTATATCATAAGCAAAGCGGCAAGCTGGTAAAGCTGGCGCAGCCGCAACAATTTTTGGCGCAGGAGCGCACCATTGTTGAAAAGGCTTATCCCGGTGATATTATCGGCGTATTTGACCCCGGTATTTTTGGCATTGGCGACTCCTTGAGCGACAACAGCCTCAAGCTGCAATTCGAGGATTTCCCCGTATTCCCACCGGAAATTTTCGCACGTGTACAGCCCAAGGATTCACTCAAGCGCAAACAGTTTGAAAAGGGCATCATCCAGCTTTCCCAGGAGGGCGCTATTCAGGTCTTCAAGCAAGAAGGCGTGGGTCTCGAGAGCTACATTGTTGGCGTAGTCGGCGTGCTGCAGCTGGAGGTTTTGGAATATCGACTGCTTAACGAATACAGCGCTAAGCTATTGATGAACCAGCTGCCCTATAGCGTGGCCCGCTGGGTATATGCGGAGGATAAAAAGCTGATTGAAAATATCAAAGGCTTGGACAACGGTATGCTGGTCTATGATAAAAAAGACCGCCCCGTTATTTTGGTAAACAACGAATGGTCCTTAAATTGGATTTTGGACCGCAACCCCGGCATTCAGTTCTTAACGGTGCCTGCAGATGTGGAAAAAATTTAGTCTTGAAAGCTTACAATTAAAAAAGTTCACGCTCTCACAGCAAATCGTAATTCTAATCACTTTGGTTGTTTGCATTGCGTTATTGCCGGCCTCCATGTTTACCACCTATAAGGTGAGCAAGGTTATTTATGACCGTGTCAGCATTAACGCTGTGAGTATTAACAATATCCTGTGTAATTCAGAGGAAATCCAAAACGGCCTTGAAACACAAAATTACCATGTTGAGGCTGCTGTAGATAGGATGATGGCCAATTATGTAAACCAGGTTGACCATTCTGATGAGGCGGGAGTAGCTATTTATGACAAGCATGGTCGCCAAAGGGTTATGTATAATCCGGGCAATCTGCCTAATTTTGCTGAGAGCGCTAGGGATTTAATGGAAAAATATGCCCAGCTGAATACTATTAGCTGGCAGGAAAATTATGCCATACCCAATAAGGCCTTTGGCTTCGTCAAAAATGTCCATAATGAAACTATCGGCTACGTTGTCACAGGCTATTCCGATGATATTATCAATAAATCCACAATTGATTCTGTTTTGTTTTTATTGCTAACAAATTTTTTGGGCTTAACCATTGGTATTTTGGGTGCAATTTTTCTAGCCGGGCGTATTAAAAGAGTTCTCTTTGGCTATGAGCCTGAAGAGATAGCTCGCCTTTTGCAGGAGCGTAATATTATTCTTAACTCTGTGCGCGAGGGTATTATTAATATTAATGATCAGGGCATTATTACAGTGGTTAATTCCGAGGCTAAGCTGCTTTTAAAGCAAGCCGATATTTCTGATACGGACGACCTATGTGGTAAATCAGCGCTTGATGTATTGAAACATGTGCCCCTGCGTGATATTATAAAAGAGGGAAGAAGCTTTGCTGACGCTTCCATAAAATTTGGTAATACGGTCTTTGTGATGACAGCAGTACCACTTTTAGGCCTTGATGGAGGCGAAAAAATCTTAGGTGCTGTTATTACCTTCCGCAAAAAGTCTGTAGTTGAAGAAATGGCTAATCAGCTCACAGGCTTTAAAAATTATGCAACAGCGCTCAGAGCTCAAACCCACGAGTTTATGAACAAGATGCACGTTATCATGGGGCTCATTGATATGAAGGCCTATGACGAGCTTAAGAATTATACCAAGGAAATTGCCTATAATAGGCAATCCGAGGTTTCCTACATCGTAACCCGCTTAAAGGATATAACCTTATCGGGCTTCATTTTGGGCAAGATAAGTCGTAGTCGCGAGCTCGATATAGACTTTTCCCTTAGTGACGAAAGCGAGCTGCATGGAGAATTGGATGTTCCTTCCGTGCATGATATTGTGTTAATTGTTGGCAATTTAATTGAAAATGCTTTTGATGCTTTAAAGAATTTTGATGGGGAACGCATTGTCAATCTTTCTATTTTAGACTTCGATAAGGAAATAGTTATCGTTGTGGAGGATTCTGGCCCTGGTATGAGCGAGGAAACGATAAAAAAAATCTATCATCGCGGCTTTAGTACCAAGGGTGACAGCGGCCATGGCTTTGGACTCTTTTTGGCTAAGCAAAGTGTGGAGAGTCTTAACGGCACTATTTCGGTGGAGTCTAGCCCGGGTGAGGGCACCGTCTTCACTGTTCGATTACCGGTAAAAAAGGAGGTAGATTAGTGTGATTAACGTTTTAGTCGTTGAAGATGACCCCATGGTTGCACAATTGCATGAGCATTATTTGAGCCAAATCAAGGGCTTTCAGCTTTGCGATGTAGCCAATAATGGTGATGTTGCTTTAAGGCTCTTGAGTAAAAAAAGCTATGACTTATTAATTTTAGATATTTTTATGCCAACAATGGATGGCTTGCAGCTTTTAGGTAAAATTCGTGAGCACGGCTTTGATGTGGACGTAATTATAGTTTCGGCTGCGAATGATAAGGATAAGATTAAGCAGGCGCTGCGCTTAGGTGCTGTTGATTATATTATCAAACCCTTTGAATTTGAGCGTTTTAATTTAGCCTTAAACAATTATTTGAAGCGTTATCATATTGTTTCGGAGCAGAATATTATTGAGCAGTCCGATTTGGACCAAACTATAATACGCCGCGAAGAGCAGGTGATGGTGAGCCTGCCCAAGGGATTGGACAAGAATACGCTTTCTACCGTGTGGAATTGCATTTGTGAAATTGAAGGCATGTTTACTACGGAAGAGGTTGCCGGTAAGGTTGGCATTTCGCGAGTATCCATTCGTAAATATCTTGAATTTTTAAAGTCATTACATTTATTAAAGCTGGATTTGCATCGTGGCTCCGTAGGGCGCCCTGTGTACAAATATATGTGTCTGGATAAGCATAGTGATGTTTTGAAGGCTTATATCCAATAAAATTTAGTAAGATTAAGTGAGGCTAGAAGATGATAGAGCCAATAAAAATTTTGGGTGTACCTGTGCACCCTATGACTATGCGACAGGCTGTGGATGGCTTGGAGCAGCGTATGCTGGCTGGTGAGCAAACCTTTGTGGTAACTGCCAATGCCGAGATTATTATGATGTGTCAGGAGGATGCAGAGTATAATCGTATTATCGGGCAGGAGGCAGAGCTTGTTTTACCTGATGGTGCTGGTGCTGTGTGGGCTGGACGTCATTTGGGCTACAATGTGCCCGAACGTGTGGCTGGCTTTGACTTATATAATAAGCTTTTGGCTTTATCAGCAAAAAAGGGATATAAAGCTTACTTTTTTGGTGGCTCTCCCGGCATTGCCGAGGCAGCTAAAGCTAAGAGTGAAGAGCTTTACCCCGGCGTGCAGATTGTGGGCTGCCACAATGGCTATTTTACTGATGCCGATGTTACTGCTATTATAGATGCAATTAATAAGTCCGGCGCCGAGATGCTTTTTGTGGCCTTGGGCGCACCCAAGCAGGAGAAGTGGATTTTGGAGCATAGAAATGAGCTTAAGCCTCGCATTCTGATGGGCATAGGTGGTAGCTTTGATGTGCTAGCAGGCAAGATGGAGCGTGCGCCGAAGTGGATGCAGGATGCATCCTTGGAGTGGGCCTTCCGCCTGTACAAGCAACCCAGCCGCTTTATGCGCATGATGGCATTGCCTAAGTTTGCGCTGAAGGTGATCTTCTCTTCCTCCAAGTAAGCAGAGAATTTTTGTTAAATATTTAACGGTTGTCGTGGACAAAAACCATAAGCTGTATTATAATAAAGTGATGGAATAAGCTTTTTGACTGACTCCATCACTTTTTTTCATGCATATTTACTAGTTAAATTAGCGATATTTTTATTCCACTTATGATGTAGCGGAAAGCGAGGATGTTTATGTTTATTGTAAAAGAGGGCTATCCCTTTATTATAGCGTCACTGGTTGTGGCAGCAATTGTGTACTTCCTGTTTGGTGCTTATTGGGCTGTGATTCCCGTGGTTTTGGCAGTATATTTTGCCTATTTCTTCCGTGATTTTCATCGTAGCATGCCCTATGACCCCAATATTTTATATTCTCCTGCCGATGGCACTGTAATGGGCGTGGAAGAGATTTTTGATGATGAATATCTGAATGAGCCTGCTTTGAAGTTAACTATTTTCCTTTCCGTATTCAACGTGCACACCAATCGCAGTCCCTTAGATGGCGAGATTAAATACCAACGCTATACCTGCGGTCAATTCGTTCCCGCCTATGAAAAATCTGCCTCCTTTGAAAACGAACGCCATGCCGTTGGCATTGACAATGGGCGCATTCGCTTTCTCGTGATTCAGGTAGCAGGTCTTTTGGCGCGCCGCATTGTGTCCTGGGTTACTGTAGGTCACCAGCTCAAGCAGGGCGAAACCTATGGTATGATTAAATTTGGCTCCAGCACCGAGCTGATTGTGCCGCGCAATGTGGAAATTTGCGTTAAAAAGGGTCAGTCCGTAGTAGGTGGTGTCACCGTAGTGGGGAGGATTAAAGCATGAATTATCGTCGTCTTGTTCCCAATAGCATTAGCTCCGGTAGCTTGATTTTTGGTGTTTTATCTATTTTCAAGACTATTCAGGGTGACTTTTTCTATGCTCCAATTTTCATCGTTATCGCCGTAATTTTAGATTCCCTTGACGGTCGTGCAGCGCGCGCTTTGGGTGTAGGCGGTGGCGATTTTGGCAAGGAAATGGACTCCCTTTGTGATATGTGTTCCTTTGGCGTGGCTCCGGCCATTATGATTTATCAATTTGGGTTGCAGGAGCTTGGCCTGCTCGGTCAGGTTATTGCTGCTCTTTTTGCAGTGGGTGGCTGCCTGCGATTAGCTCGCTTTAACTGCAATACTGGTGTCGTGCATGGCTATTTCCAAGGTATGCCTATTCCTGCTGGTGCGTGCTTTTTAGCAGCGTATGTACTCAGTGGTTATAGCTTTGGTACCTATGCCGTGGCTGCCATGACTCTTGTAATTGCTGTAATTATGTACAGCGAGGTTAGATTTCCGGACTTCAAGGGTAAGGGCAACCCCATGTATCGTCTGCCCGTAATTATTGCTTTGGTAATCGGCGCAGCGATGCTCTTTAATCGTCCTGGAGCTTGGCCCTTTATTGGCATGTTCACTTATACCATAGCCGGTATTATTAACCATGTTTATCGTGCTATGACCGGTAAAAATAAATAATAATTAGTCACCCCCAATGAGTTCTTAGTTTTAGCTATCAACCCATAGCTTTTGGGAGTAAAGGAGATTTTTGATGTATACAGTTTTTGATATAGTCATGATACCTTTGCAGCTATTAATCATATTCTTCACCCTGTATTATTTCTTCGTATCCTGGTTCGGCTTATTTGGCAAGAAAAAGGAAGTCAAAATCTATGACGAAAGCAAAACCTTCGCTCTTATTGCCTGTGCACATAATGAAGAGAGGGTAATAGCACAATTGGTAGATAATTTGCGTCGTTTAAATTATAACGATGCTTTGTATGATATTTTTGTAGTTGCAGATAATTGTGATGACCACACTGCTGAGGTGGCACGCAAGGCTGGTGCCATTGTCCATGAGCGCTTTAGTGAAGAGGGCAAGGGTAAGGGCTTTGCCTTGGCTTGGATGTTTGAGCGTCTTTTTAAGCTAGAGCGCAAATACGACGCTGTGTGCGTATTTGATGCCGATAATTTAGTGCATCCTAATTTCCTGCAGGAGATGAATAGTCGCCTTTGTAACGGTGAACGCATTATTCAAGGCTATATTGATGCTAAGAACCCCACCGATACCTGGGTAAGTGGCGTCTTTGCGATTTCTTTCTGGATTGTTAACCATGTGTGGAGCTTGGCGAAATACAATATGGGCCTGTCCTGCTGCTTGGGTGGCACGGGCATGTGCTTTGACACCGAGGTACTGAAGCGTTATGGCTGGCGTGCAACCTGCCTAACTGAGGACATGGAATTTACGATTCAGGCCATGATGGAAAATATTCCTACCACCTGGGCCCATGACGCCATTATTTATGACGAAAAGCCTTTAACCTTTATGCAAACCTGGCATCAGCGTAAGCGTTGGTCCCAGGGTCATTTCGACGTGGCGGACCGCTATTTGTGGCCCATGATTAAAAAGGCCATCAAGACTCGCAATCTGGTGATGCTGGACTGCTCCGTGAATCTGATTCAGCCTTACTTCCTAATGGTTTCCACCTTCTTTGTTCTGTGTAGCTATATTTACAACTTTGTACCCTTCTACACCAACATCCTTTATACCATTATTCCTTTAGAGGTGTGGACCATTTTGGGTGTGGGTCAATATATTTTCCCGGTGGCTGTGCTGTGGAAGATTCGCGCTTCTTGGAAATCCTGGCTATACTTGTTGCTTTATCCGCTGTTTATTTATAGCTGGGTGCCCATTACCGCTTTAGGCTGGTGGCATCGCAACGAGCATGAATGGAATCACACCCTGCACACTCGCGGCATCAGCTTTGATGATGTAATTATACCCGAAGATGCTGTTAACGACGGACCTAAAGAGGTTGTGTTCGTGCGTGGTAAGAAGTAAATTTTGAAGCGAACATATATTTCGAGTAACGTTTCGTTACAGGAGTCTAAATCAAACTCATTGTACTTTCATAAGAGATAACTTGCAAGTAATTAAGCCTGAGTGTTCTGCTCAGGCTTTTTTGTTGCTGTAGTGATGGCACAGACTTTTCTAAAAGACATACAGTGTACACTGATGAATAAATTGTATACTTTTAATCTGCTCATTCCCTTTGAGCGCAGTTTATGCTATAATAAACAAGATAAGAAAGTATTATTTATATAAAGGAGCAAGCTTTTGATCAAAGGAGTTTTATTTGATTTTGATGGCACCTTGGCCAATACAATAGACTTGATTGTAGCCACCTTTGAGCACACCTGTGATACTGCTCTGGGCTTTATGCCAGCTAGGCAAAGAATCGTTGATACTATTGGATTACCCTTAGGTGACGCATTGGAGCTGCTTAGTGGCATTCACGAGGAAGAGCGCATTCTCGAGCTACGGCAAATTTATGGAGCCTTTAATGCTGCTAACCATGATATCATGATTAAACCCATTCCTGGCGTTACAGAGCTTTTACCTAAGCTTAAGGAGCGTGGTATTAAGCTGGCGGTAGTGACCTCCAAGAAGGCATATATGCTGGAGCGAGGTATGCAGTGTTTAGGGATGCTACCCTATATTGATACAACAGTTAGCGTTTTGGACACAGAGCGTGGTAAGCCGGCGCCTGACCCGATGCTACTTGCTTGTGAACGCTTGGGTTTAGCCCCAAGAGAGTGCTTGTGCGTGGGAGATAGTCCCTTTGATCTTCAAAGTGGTAATGCGGCAGGCTGCGTTACGGTGGCAGTGGAGTATACACAGCTTAATTGGCAAAACTTGCTAGAGCAGGGGAAGCCTGATTATACCATTGCTCACCCCTTAGATTTGCTGAAATTAATAGATATATTATGAGCTTTCCTAAAGTAAGTGAAAGAGCTTTAGCAAAGCCATATGACGTTCTTACTAAAAAGGAGGATGAACATGCGTAAAATTGCGATTATTGGTGGTACTGGTATTTATAGTCCTGAAGCCTTGCAAGGCTTTGCAGAAAAAATCATTGATACTCCCTATGGTCAAGCATTATGTAATATAGGTGAGATTGCTGGCAATCAGGTGGTTTTTATCACTCGCCATGGTGTCGGCCACAAAACTGCACCGCACAAGGTAAATTATCGCGCTAATATTTGGGCGTTAAAGAGCCTAGGTACGGAAGAGATTTTTGCAACTACGGCTGTGGGCAGCCTTAATCCGGAGATGAAGGCTGGTCATTTCGTAGTGTGCTCCAATGTGCTGGACTTTACCAAGAGCCGCATTAATACCTTTTATGACACACCTGAGCGTGGCGTAGTGCATGTGGATTTTTCCTATCCGTATTGCCCCTGCGTGCGTGAAAGAGTTATTAGATGCTTAGAAAAAATGAATATCACCTTCCACAAAGAAGGCGTGTACGTTGCTACCGAAGGTCCTCGCTTTGAAAGCGCTGCTGAAATTAAAGCCTATGCAATGCTGGGCGGTGACCTGGTGGGCATGACCAATATGCCGGAGTGCATTCTTGCTCGCGAGGCAGAAATGTGCTACAGCACTTGTTCCATCGTGACAAATATGGCTGCCGGTATTTCTCCTACACCGCTGTCCCAT
>USBV01000029.1 GCA_900553055.1 uncultured Phascolarctobacterium sp. | reverse complement strand
CCAATACAGTCTTCGCTGTACCCTTGCGACCGCCGATTAAAAGCCCACCGGCCTTGGGATTGACCAAGGCAATGAGCAAAGCCTTTTTAGCCTGCTCCTGCCCTACCACGGCCGCAAAGGGATAAAGAGAATTAGTATGCATATCTTTACCTCTTAATCCTCTGCTGCCAAAAAGCTTTCTACCTTATCCCAATCTAATTGTCCCTCTTCAAAGGGGCGACGACGCATGCGGTGCGGCAGCACGAGCTTTGCAGCCTGCTTTAAATCGTCCAGCTCTGCCTTGGTGCGACCATTAAAAGCAGCAATAGTGAGCGCAGTTTTAATAACAGTGATGTCAGCGCGGTGCCCATCCACGCCCAGCTCTACAGCCAGCTTAGCCACTGTTTCCAAAAGCTTATCGTCAATCGTTACCGCCGGCAAAAGCTTACCCGCTTGTATAATCTTTGCGGCCAGCTCCTCCTGCTCCTCCTGATATTGGGCAATAAAAGCATCCGCATCCTGCTCATAGGCCAAGCGACGCTTGATAACCTCCACCCTTTGCTCCGGGTCATGCTCGCCTGTTACCACCACGCTCAAGCCAAAGCGATCCAAAAGCTGAGGACGAATATCGCCCTCCTCCGGGTTCATCGTGCCTACAAGTACAAAACGCGCCGGGTGGGAATAAGAAACGCCCTCGCGCTCCACAGTATTGATGCCCATGGCCGCCGCATCCAGCAGCACATCCACCACATGGTCATCCAAAAGATTAATCTCATCCACATAAAGAATGTTGCGGTTGGCCAAGGCCAAAATGCCAGGCTCAAACTTTTTTTCACCATGCTTAATAGCATGCTCAATATCAAGTGTACCTACAACTCTATCTTCCGTTGCACTCACAGGCAGCTCCACTACCCGCATCTTTACGCTTTCCATAGGCAGTGCTTCGCCCTTTTGCAGCAAAGCGCTGCAATCATCGCAAATATGGTTAGCATCATGCGGGTCACAATGGAATTTGCATCCATGTACTACCTCCATGGCAGGCAACAGCTCCGCCAAGGCTCGCACAGCGGTGGATTTGGCTGTACCCTTTTCGCCTTTAATCAAAACACCGCCCAAAGCAGGATTAATAACATTCAAAATTAGGGATAATTTCATATCCTCCTGACCTACAATAGCGGTAAAGGGATATACTGCAGTTCGTTTCATTTATTGTCCTCCTAAGCTTTAGCTTTTCATCCTTCACACAACCTGTTTAATCGAAACCCTTTTCATGGCGCATTCCGCCCCATAGTCCTCCTTGTTTTCCATGCCAAACCAGCGGGCAAAGCAGCCTCCGCCGCACAGCTTAAAATCGGGGCACTGGCGGCAAAAATCCATGGAATTGCTAATAAAGAGCTTTGTTTTTTCCACCATTTTTTCATCCAAACCAGTTATCACATTACCAATATAAAAATCTTCATTGCCTATCAAGGAAGAACAAGCGTAAATGGCGCCATTACTAGTAACAAAAGCTGCCTCACCATTCATCGCATAGCAGTGGCCAAAGGCATGACAATTACCCTGGCACAGCGTTTTCACTCTTTCCTGCTGGGCAATTTCAATATATACACCGGTTAATCTCGTTAGGGTATCCCTTCTCGCATAAACAAGCTGCATTGCTGCTTCCATATCCTTAGCAGTGGGCGGCTTCAAATTTTGTCCTCGTCCCTGTCCACGCAAAATATCAAAGCCTATCTTACGAATATTGCCCAAAAAATAGGCAAAATCCACTATGCCGCTAAGCTCATGTACATTTTCAGCTGTCACAACACAAGTAATCCCGCAGGCGATATTATTTCTTCTTAAGATTTCTATTCCCTTTAGCGTAGCACCAGTTGCTCCATGCCCATTCTTTTTTAGGCGTAGCTTGTCATTCACATTGGGCCTGCCATCAAGGCTCACACCAATGGCTACCCTGTGCTTGTATAAAAAAAGTGCCATTTCATCAGTCAGCAAGGAGCCATTGGTTTGAATTTGCATAACAGCGGGCAAATTATCCCTTTCCACCTGCTCCACCACTGCCTGTAGTGTTTTAAAATTCAGCAGCGGCTCCCCGCCGGAAAACTGCAAAACAAAGCATTCATCCCTAGGAGCAAGCTTTAACGCTGCCAATGCTATTTCCCGCGACATACAAATGCGTTCATGCTCAGATGCATAGCAATAACGACAATTAAAATTACATTTTCCGGTTAGACTGAGCACCAACATTTTAACCTTACTAGTCATCAGCCCGCTCCTCCAATTCGCCTTCCATATCTAAATATAGCTTTTGCAGCTCTTCCTTAGTCTCCGGCTTAGCCTGCCACAGGCCACGCTGCTCGGCCTCCAGCAAAATCTCCGTCATGCGCTGCAAGGCCCAAGGATTAACCTCACGCAGCCATTCCTGTACCTTGGGGTCAAAGGTATATTTTTCTGCGTATTTTTCGTACATCCAGTCCTCCATCACGGCACTGGTTGCATCCCATTGGAAGCTGTGGGCAATCATATTCGCCATATCCGCTGCGCCCTTATATCCATGCTTCATCATGCCTTCGATATATTTAGGATTGATGGATTCACTACGGAAAATCCGTTTGGCTTCTTCCTGTACACTATGCATCGTGACCTTGCTTCTATCCGTGCTATCGCCGCAATAGGAGCGCGGTGCGCTGCCCTTAATACTGCGCACGCAGGCAATCATGCCGCCGTGATAAGCATTATAATCGTCGCTGCTCAGCATATTGGTCTCGTGGTTATCTTCATTTTTGATGGTTACATCAAGGCTGCCCAAGCGTTTGCGGAACTGCTGCGGCAAGAACTTGCCCCTGGTTTTGCCGCCGTAGGCGTGCCCGCCCCAGCGCACATAAACATCGGCAATATCGTCAATGCTCTCCCAGTTTTTCGCTTCTAGCAGCGCCGCTACGCCAGCGCCATAACAGCCCTCCTGGTCACCAAAGATGCGGAAGGCAGCCTGTCTCCAAGCGTCCTCGTGGCTCATGCCTTCACCCTCTTCGAGCTCCTTGCTATCGTTTTGAATATGCTTGCGCACATAGTTTAGCTCCTGCTCTTCCTCCTGCTCTGCAGCCAAAAGCACCGCCTTATCTAGCAAATTTACTACCGCAGGCATGGAATCCCTAAAGAGGCCGCTAATGCGCGCCATCACATCAATTCGCGGGCGCTGCAGCTCCGTTAACGGAATAACCTCCAAGCCGCACACCCTTAAGCTGCCGCTTTGGTACTTGGGTCTAATGCCCATTAGATATAGAATTTCGGCAATGCACTGTCCATGACTGCGCATATTGGAGCCGGACCACAGCACGATGCCAATGTTTTCCGGATAATGCCCTTCTTCTGCAATAAAGCGTTCAATAACCTGGTCCGCCAGCTGCTTACCAATTTCCCAAGCAGCAGGTGTAGGTAGCGTGCGCGGGTCCACACCATAAAAATTGCGACCTGTGGGCAGCAAATCGGCCCCACCGCTAGAAGGCGCACCGCTCGGACCGGGCTCAATATATTCCCCATTAAAGCCACGCAGCATATTTTCAATTTCCTGTGTAGTAAGTTGCAGGTTGGGATAAACCTTGGTGCAGGTATATTCGCACACCTGCTGCAGCTTTTGTCGCAGCTCCTGCGGCGCACTAGCAACCCAGGGCAGCTTTTCTACCTCCGCCCAAGCGCTAAGCTCAAAATTCTGCGCAGCCAGTAAGCGGATAAGCTCACGGCATTGCTCGCCAACTCTGTCCAGCAGCATGCCGTAGGAGATATGCAACGGCTCATAAATCAGCCCACTATTTTCCAAAAGCTCGTAATAATCAAAGCCGTACAGCGCGCAAATAGCTTGGGTTAAGCTGGGCACATCGCCATTATCCAAGCGCAGCAGCAGCCACAAATAATCAATCAGCTGTTCATCCTTAGGCGGCTCGCCCAAAATATGCAGGCCCGTATGCACCTCCATATTCTTTAACTCGCTAATGTAATTATGCAAAGCCATCACATATTCCTTAAACGGCTTGGCTTCGTCATAAACCACCTCATCCTGCAAATTAGCCGCCGCCACCTTCTCCTTAAGCATTTGCTCTAAATTGGGCAGGTTCTCCGGTTGGGTGGTTTCAAAATGTATGTATTCTTCCATGAGCTTTTCTAGCTCTTCCAGCTCATCGTATACACCCGCTTGCGTTTGCGGCGCAGGCAAATGCTCAATTAAGCAGGCCGCACCACGCCGTTTAGCCTGAATGCCCTCGCCGGTAATAGTAATGTTGTAGGGATAAATATTGGGCAAATCGCCCAGTGACAAATCGGGATAGCAGGTGCTGCTGAGGCCGGCGTTCTTGCCCGGCAGCCATTCCAAATTGCCATGCGTGCCAATATGGGCCACCGCATCCGCCTGCCACACATCCCTAATCCATCTATAAAAGGCCAAATATTGATGTGTTGGTGCTACAAAGGGGTCGTGATAAATCTTTTCCGGGTCCTCGCCAAAGCCACGCGGCGGCTGCACGGTCACAAAAACATTGCCATTCATAGTGCCCGGCACGAGGATATCGCCGTTATACTCCATAACTTCGCCCGGTGCCTCGCCCCAATCCTTAACCAGCTGCTCCTGCACCTTTTGCTCCATCCCCTGATAAAAGGCCGCATATTCCTTGCCCTGCAGCTTATACGCAGCCTCCATTTGCTTTTCAGTAAGCAGGCTGCGGTCATTGGTAGCGTTAGCAGTCAATTGCTTGATAAACTCCTTTGTATCCTGCGGAATTGTGTCCAGCTTATAGCCACGCTCCTGCATTAAAGCCAAAACGCGGCGAATGCTTTCAATGGTATCCAAGCCTAAAGCACTGCCGATATTGGAATTGCGCGGGGGATAATTATGAAAAATAATGGCTATTTTCTTGTCAGCGTTTGCCTTATGGCGTAAGCGAGCCCATTTAGCCGCCTTACACGCCATCAGCTGTACCCTATCCGGGATGGGCAAATAGCGCACATCCCCATTGGGCAATACTTTTTTGCAAGCAATGGGCACACCATGCACGATGCCATCAAATTCGGGCAGGGAAACGCTAATGGAAATCTCCATCGCATTCATGCCCTCAAAGCTATCCTTCCATTCCTCATAGGGCGCCATAATCGTGTACGCCTGCAGCAAAGGAACATTCCACTCCTTTAAATAGCCCACATTTAAAGCGCCACTGCTTGTTAATGAAAATTTCATCACGTTAATAAGGGCATCGATAATGGGCAGGCCCTGCTTACAAAAGAAGCGTTGTACAACCTCGGGGATGGAGGGCATGCCCATTTGTGTATTGGGCATACCGTTAGTGAAAACGCAGATTACATTTAAGCCCTGCTTTTCCAAGGCTTCCACCATGGCTCTTTGGTATTCTAAATCGCCCCACACCCACTCATCACGATAAAAAAGCATACCAACGCAGGGCTTTTTTGAGTCACAAAAATCTCTTTCATAAGCAGCTAAATCGCTGTAAACATGTTTAGCCCGCGGATGATAGATGCCTGTCCAATGGATGGGGTCCGGCTCAGGAATGCTTTCCTCGGCCTTAGTCAAAAACTGCTGCAAATAAAGCCACAAATGATAATAATTCTTTTCGCCGCCATACAGAGCGTATTGTTTGATAATAGCAATCTTATCTAAGGGGATACCTTGCGAAAGCTCCCCCTCCTTGCTGCCAGCTGCATCCACATAAAAAGGTATGTGCCTTTGCTTTAAATAATGCAAGCATTTTTGCAAAAAGGGCGTATCCAAGCCACTGCCCATCCATTTCATCAGCACTAGCTCGGTGCTTTGCAGCTCCTTTTCCCATTGGCTGTCCCATTGGGTAGCATCAGTAAGCCACTTGCAAGCGCAAGCCTGCTCCAGCTTGCCCTCCCTTTGCAATCTATCCAGCGTTTGCTGCATCATTCCCATACGCCTAATGACATTTGTTAAAAATAAAATCTTACTCATAATTCTGCTCATACCTTTCCTACTGTTATGCTCAGCACTAGACCCATAACGCTACTATTATTAAAACAACTCCGGATATATAGCCTTGGCGATTGCCTCTATGGCCTCAACAACGTGCTGACTAGCCACATAACGATATTTATCCGAAACAAATTTGATTTGGTCGTTCTTTACTGCCTTCACATTGCGATAAGCAGGGTCATTTTTCACAGCATGGGCATAGCCCTTGATATCCTGTTTATTATTAAAATTCCAGGTAGGTAATAAGAAAACATCCGGGTTGATGCCAACCACCATTTCCTTGCTGATTACAACCGAGCCATGCTCACTTATGGGCGGAGTCACCGCTGCAGCGCCATTAATCACATGCGCCATAGTCATCATATTATCCAAAAGGTCGCCCCTGCGTCCCATGGCAGACGTAAAATTAAAGGCCACAGCCACCTTACGCTTGCTATCGGGCAGCTTACTAAGCCTTTGCTCCAAGGCCTGCATGCGCTCGTTCATTTTGCTAACAAGTGCTTCGCCCTTAGCTTTTTCGCCCACTGCCTCTGCTAGATTTACTATTTTAGCGCACATCTCTTGATAATTATGAGGGCTGCGAGCAATATACACCTTGATGCCCATGTGCTCCAAGCTTTGCACCAGCTCATTACTAGTAGCTATGGAGGCAACAACTAAATCGGGCTCCAGCTTTAAAATATTTTCCAGGCTATCGTGCACCTTGCAGCCCACCTTCTGGGCCTGCTCCTTAGTAATAAAGCTAATTTCGTTATCCCCGGCCCAACGGCTATAAGCCTGAATACGCTTAGTGTCCACCACCTCTGTTAAGATTTCGTCCGTACCATATGTTAACGAAACTATGCGGCTTGGCTTCTTAGCAAAGCTCAGCTTTCTTCCGGCATCATCCGTAACAGTATAAGCAGTGCTAGCTTCAGGGCTAGCGGACGGAGCCTGCGTTTTCGCGCCACATCCCACAAGAAGTGCGCTCATGATCATTATTAACAAAAAAAGTATCTTCTTCATCATTCACTCTGCTTTTGCAAACATGCGTCAATATAACATTTCCACAGCCTTTGTAGCATATAACGGGAGCCTGTTATGCCCACAAAGGGCTGCTCCAATAGTAAAACCTCTTCTTTTACGGGGGAGGCTATCGTGCAGCTAGAAAAAGTATGTTTTAAGCGGTGCAGCAAGGCATTTTCACTGCTGCTCCCCAGTATCAACAAGCTTTCACCGCTCTCCACCATTCGCTCCAAGGACATCTTATCCACACCTGCAGTATAAACGCTATCGGCTTCTTGACAATATAGCTCCTGCTTGCCCGAGGGCAGTGCCCGCTGACAGCAAACCACAAGCTGCCTTGTGTCCAGCCATTCCTGGCGCAATGCTTGTGCAAGACATAAGGCTTGAGTAGGCGGAGCGCTTACAATAACCCTGTCATACCAAAGCGAGCCCCACTGGCAGCGAGCATCGTTAAGCTGACCATGCAAAAAGGCCTGCGTTTTTTGCGCTTCTTCCTCCACAAACGCCATATTCGCTGCCGGCATGACCGCAGCAATGCGTCTCAGCCAGCTCATTGTGCCCTCCACGCCATAGGGCAATCCAGCCAAAACATAGGGCGTGCCCAAGCGCTCCTCTAAATACTGCGCAACTGTTAGTCCCAGCTCCTCCTGCGTCACCACATTTAAGCTGGCCCGTCCCAAAGCCTTAAGCTGCTCTATGGAGGCGCCACTGCCAGGCATAGCCTGCACCTTGTAGCCTGCCAGCTCTAATAAGCGACGAATTTCCTTGCTATCCGCCCTGCCGTTCAAATAAAAATCTGTTTGTCCGATAATATTAATCACGTTAGGCTGCGCCTCTTCAGCTTCATCAACCAGCTTCTCTAAAACAGCTAGCTGTGCCTTAACATATCCTTCCGCAAAGCCACCCACCAAGCCACCGCAATCCATGGTCACACAGGGGCAGGGCACAGCGGCCTTAGCGGCAATACCATTTAAATCATCGCCAATCAAGCTCATCGAGCAGCTGCTTTCGATCAACAACAGCTCTGGCTGTGTTTCTTTGGCCAGCAATCTTTGCAGTGCTGCCAAAATATATTTTTCCGAGCCATAAACAATGGCGTTATTATCGGGCTGGGAGCCATGAAAGCGTTGTGCGATGCTATGCTCACTTGCTTCTAAATGGCGCAAAGCATAAAAATAACACCACAAGGGACCATTAGCTAAAATCTCCGCCTTAGGAATGCTCGCCACAAAGGCAGCAGCTCCGCTAAGGGCGCAGGTATCCACGCGCTCACAAATATTTTCCCATTGCTTATCTGCCAGCTTAAACATAGCTCAAGCCTCCTTTAATCCTGCTAGCGAGGCGCCTATAAATAAACTCCATAAACTCTAGCTCACCCGTTGTACCTACCTTCGGCAGCATGGGCAGAAAAATCTGCTTAATGCTTTCATTTTGCAGCTCATGGGTAGTCAAAACTAGGTCAGCAGCTTCTAGCAAAGGCTCGCCTGCAGCAGCACTATAAATTTTAGTTTGCACAGCCGGTGCCAACGCCTGCAGCATTTTCTCCCTTTCAGCCTTATCATAAGCATCCAACAAAATTATTCCCGTCAAATCCAATTGCAATAACCTAATCGTCTCAAGCACGGACTCGGGATGAAAATATTTAAGCAAACGCCCAATGCACAGCACAACCCTTTTACCCTTTGTTACCGGCAAATATTTGGCTAATGCAGCGTCAAAATGCTGCTTTTCCTGTAGCAAAGCCTTAGCAGCAAGCTTCTCGCGCTGCAATAGCTTCCCTGCCGCCACTAGCCAAGCCTGCGTTCTTTGCCAGCCCACAGGATATTGGTCCAAGTAAGGCATGCCAAAACCTTCTTTTAACAAAGAGGCAATTTTACTCAAGCCCTCATGGCTCTGCCCGCGCCCACCAAGAATAATCACGGCCTCGGCACTAGTAGCCCTTGGCAAAGCCTTAAAGGGCATATACCCCGGAAACTGGCCGATAACCTTTACCTGCAGCGCCTGCAAAAGCCGCGTTACCTCGGTAGCGTAATGACCCCAGGGGCCACCGTTATCGCCCAAAAGCAATACGCTGCCAGCCTCCTTAGGCGCAGGCTTAAAAAAGCGCTTAATTAAGAGCTCGCTCATCCCATAATAGCCTTGGTAGTACTCCCCATCTAAAAAGCCGCAGCAATCCAGCTGCAAAACAGGCACCCCATATTGGGCTTCCTTTTTTCTTGCCACCGCCTCCACGTCATCGCCAATCACACCGGCTACGCAGGAATTGGCAATAACCAAGCACTGTGGCTTATACTCCTGCAACGCATAATCAAGGCAGGCTTCCAAGCGTTCCGCGCCGCCAAAAATAGAATGCTTTTCCTCAAGCTGGCTAGATAGCAGGGGAACAGTGCCCTCCTGCTCCCTACGCCCCTCCGCATAAGCGCGGTACTGCGCATTGATATCCATGCTGCGAGCGACATGAGCACAGGCTCTGGGGCTGTGAAAAATCACCACCACACCCTCGCAATAGGCCACAGCGCGCCACACACCCGGCATGCTGCAGCTACAGCTTTTACGGCTTGCGATAAAGCGTTTTGTTTTAATTGCCATATGCAGCCACCAGCTTTTCTAATTCCTCAAAGCTCATGGGAGTTGGTATGCTAAGCTCGGCATTTTCTAAAATATCCTGACTCAGCCTTCTATACACCTCCGCCTGATTAGAAGCCGGCGCATATTGCAAAACCGTCTGCCGATTGTTCTCGGCTTTATTCACAATCACATCACGCGGGATAAACGCAATCAGCTGCGTGTTCAGGCTTTTAGCGAAGGCTTCTAAAAGCTCCCTTTCGTTAGGAGTATTGCGTCCATTACCAATAATGCCGCCCAAGCGCACTCTGCCACGCATCGCAAAGCGCTTAATACCCTTGGCAATATTATTAGCCGCATAAAGGCTCATCAGCTCGCCCGAAGATACGATATAAATATCACTGGCATAGCCCTCGCGAATGGGCACGGCAAAGCCACCGCACACCACGTCGCCCAAGACATCGTATAAAATTACATCCTCGTCACCAATAACATTAAGGCCGCGCAGCTTTTCTAAGGCCACAATAATGCCGCGACCGGCACAGCCCACGCCTGGCTCCGGTCCACCGGCTTCCACGCATTTAATGCCGTTATATCCATAATGCACAATATCCTCGGCTACTATATCCTCTTTATCTCGCACCATATCTAAAACTGTTTGCTTGCAAATATGTCCCAAAAGCAATCTTGTAGAATCATTTTTAGGGTCACAGCCAATCTGGCACACCTTTAAGCCTTTTTCGCTCATAGCAGCAGATAAATTGGCCGCTGTTGTAGATTTGCCAATGCCACCCTTGCCATAAATCGCTATCTTTTTCACAGTTATACCTCCATAAAAATATCTCAAGACAAAAATCAACAATTGTGATACAATGTACTACATGGAACAGGATTAATTTTAAACTATATACCTAATATACAGTCAAGCTTAAGAGGAATAATTATGGATAAAAATGAAACTAGAAATTGCTTTACCGCAGGAGAGCTAGCCAATCTATTTGGCATTTCTAAGCAAACACTGCTTTATTACGACAAGATTCATCTGCTCTCCCCCGATTTTATTAGTGAAAACGGCTATCGCCACTACTCCATAGAGCAATATTTATACCTAGAAATTATCGTTAATATGCGCTCCTTAGACTTTAGCATTGCCGATATCAAGCATTATTTAGAGCATCGTAACAAGGCTAGCTTTATGGAGCATCTGACTAAAAAGGCAGCAGAATGCCAAAAAATTATCCGCGAAAATGAGCGTATTTGCCGCTCCTTACAAAGGATAACTACAAATATCCAATCCCATCAAAGCCTGCCGCTGGAGCAAATCACCGTTTGTTGGCGTGAGCAAAGGCTGCTGCGCATGACTGATTCAACCGCCACAGATGATGGCAAAAGCAGGATTGCCAAATATGCCCGGCATTCCCAGCTTATTGCTCACAACCGTGGATTTGTGGAAAAGCAGGCTGGCTGGATAATAAAGCAGGATGACTTTTTTGTGACGCAAAATTATAATCACTCTACAGGTTATTTTTCGTTTAGCGCGCCCAGCACTGGTCACAGCAAGACGCCCAAAACGCCCCTGCCCACAGGGTTATATCTGGAAATTTATTTTCGTGGTACCTTTTGCCAGCAAGCACCAGAGCTTAACAAAAAAATCAGCCATTTCTTAACGGTAAACAACTTTCAGCCGCAAAGCGATATTTACATACTCCCCATCGAAAACCATTGGCTCTGCCCCGAGCCCCACGACTACATCAACATGCTCTTTTTCCAAGTTAGCGCTCCAGAGCAAAGCAAGCAATAAAAAATACCAGGCAAGCATTATGCTTCCTGGTATTTCTCTTTTATAGCTTATTTTTTGCAATGACCGGTGGTTTGACCAGTGCGAATCTTTTTGGCAATTTCATGGGCCTCGGCCACGCTTTTGCCATTGGCCAAAGCAGCCTTCATATGAATCATAGCGCTGCGATACTTAGCATGAGCTTCATCCTTAGGAATGGATTCGATATCCATCGGATTGAATTCCATAATCTTTTTAAACAAGGCATGAATTTCCTCAGAGGATTTGCCAGCCTTTTTAGCAGCCTCCACATGCTTCATAGCGCTTTCATAGCGTTTTTTACCATGGGGATCGGTAGGAATTTGAAACTTACCGTGAGTACAAGTCATATTATTCACCTCTTTCTAAAGATTGCTTATAATATACACTATATACTAACTTTACGGTCAAGTACTTTTTCTAAAAAAAGTTTTACCAAGCCCTACCCTGCTCTAGCAATCCAGCTTAAAGCTTACCTTAGTACCGGCGCGCGTTTGCTTATCGCGCTCCACCACAATTTGGTTTTTAATGGCCTCTTCCAAAACAGGATTATGCGAAATGATGCCAATTTGACGCGAGCCGCCCGATAATTCCAGCAGCAGGCGCTTCGTTTTTTCCAGCTCCTCCTTGCCCAGCGTGCCAAAGCCTTCATCAATAAAGAGGCTTTCGATGCGGCTGGCCTTCTTGCTGCAGCTTTGCACGATATCGGATAGTCCCAAGGCCAGCGACAGCGAAATTTCGAACTTTTCGCCGCCGGAATTGGCGCCGCTCTCGCGATGGCTTTGGTTAATGCAATCGTAAACAGTAAAGCCCAACCCCTTGTTGCGCTTGCTTTGCCCCTCTTCGATGGGCCGCAGCTCGTACTGCCCGCTGCACAGCACGCTCAGCCTATCATTCGCTTTATCCAGCATCGCGCAGAACAAATCCTCTAGCACGTAGCGGTTAAAGGTAATCGCACCGTTGGCAGCCTCGGCCAATGGCTCGATAACGCTGTGCACCCTTTGCTTTTTGCGCCTGTTTTGGTAGCAGGCGGTAACCTTCTGGAGCGTCTGCTCGGTAAAATCCTTATCCGTTTGCAGCGTTTCCTTGTGCTCCTTGCTGCTTTTTAAGACCGCATTAATCGCGTTCATCTCAGCGACCAGAGCGGTGGTATCAAGGCGCTGCTTGCCTGCTAGCTCCTCGGTCAGGCGCTTTATATCATGCACATATTCCTGCTCCTGATGCCTTTTTTCTTCCACATAAGCGCGTGTATTCTTAACGGCCTCCGCCACATTATTGCCTGTTAGCTTATGGCCCGTTTTCTTACTTCTGTGCTCTTCGTGCATCGCCAAAAAAGCTGCCTCCGTCAGAGCGCACTCGGCCAGCACAGCCTGATAAGCTGCAGCATAACCAGCCCTTTTCTCCACCAACGGCTGCTGATTCTTTTGCGCCTGCTCCAGCTTGCCCTTATCCAAGGCCATCGCCTTAACGCAGTCGGCGTATTGCGCTTGTGCAGTGTTAATAGCCTGCTGCAGCATCGTCTTTTGCTTTTTCGCAGCATTTAGGTCATCCACTGCCTGCTCACTTGTGGCGGGGCAGCCAGCTAGCATGCCCTGCGTTGTAGCCACAGCATGCTTTTGCGCTTCCACAGCATGCTTGGCCTCATCGCGCTGCAGCAAGCCGTCCTCCCAAGTCTTTTTTAGCGCTGGCAGGCCAGCCTTATATGTTTCTAGCTCGCCCTCAAGCTTCTCTTGTTGCTCCGCCTGGGCTGCGGCCCTATTAAACTCCTGCTGTAGCCTTTCAGCCTGCTCCCTTTTCTGCGCCAAGGCCAGCGCTAAAGGATTAGCTGCAGGCGCTTCCTGTTGCAGCTCCTCCCAGCTAATAGTGCTCGCCAAAAGCTCCTGCGCCTTTTGCAGAGTGCTATCCAGCACCGCTTCGTAGGTTGCTTTGCTAGCGGAGCTGTCCCTTTGCGCCTGCACAAACGCTTCCATCGCCTGCTTATACGCTGCCTCGGCCTGCTCCACCGCCTTTTTTTCAGGCAAGGCTGCGCATTTTTCCCACTGCTCAAGGTCTTTTACCTTATGCAGGGTGTGGCACACGGGGCATTCCACCTCGGTGAGCTGTTCCTTAAGCCATGCCTGGTCCACTTCCGGGTCGTGCTGGGTGGAGACCAGCACGGTGTCGAGACGCACGGGATGGTCATCGTCGTCGTATTTAAACTGCATTTTTAGCCATGAAAAGCT
>USBV01000028.1 GCA_900553055.1 uncultured Phascolarctobacterium sp. | reverse complement strand
GACGGGGCCCATCGCCCGTGGTGATGTCACCACGGTGGCGAAGCATTTAGCGGTGCTGCCGCCGGAGCTGCTGGACGCGTATTGTTCTCTTGGGCTGGCAACGACCAAGCTAGCCCTGGCCAATGGCACTATTGACAAAGAAGTAGCTGCCGAGCTTACGCAGCTACTCAAGCGTTAGTCCTAAGCAAGGGAAATAACGCACCAATTTGTCGGAGGTAAAAAAATGGCAACGAAAAATGTTACTGTAGCAACTATTAAAGAGATGAAGCAAAAGGGCGAGCCCATTGTTATGATTACTGCTTACGATGTAGCTATGGCACGCAATGTGAACGAAGCAGGCGTGGAAATGATCCTCGTAGGCGACTCCGTGGGCAATGTTATGCTGGGCTATAACTCCACCGTGCCTGTAACCATGGACGAAATGATTCATCATACTAAGGCTGTTATGCGTGGCAACAGCACGGCTCTGGTAGTAGGCGATATGCCCTTTATGAGCTATCAGGCCAGCGATATTGATGCAATGTACAACGCAGCCCGCTTCCTGAAGGAAACTGGCTGCACCGCAGTAAAGCTGGAGGGCGGCGCTGAGGTTGCTCCTTTGGTTAAAAAGCTGACCACTGCCGGTATTCCTGTGTGCGCTCACATTGGCCTTACTCCCCAATCTGTAAATCAATTGGGTGGATTTAAGGTACAGGGCAAGGATATCGAGGCTGCACAAAAAATGATTGAGGATGCCAAAGCTTTGGAGGCAGCAGGTGCTTTTGCCTGCGTACTGGAATGCGTTCCTGCTAAATTAGCTGCCAAGGTTACTGCTGAGCTGAAGACCATGGCTACCATCGGTATCGGTGCTGGCAATGGCTGCGATGGCCAAGTTTTGGTTTGCAACGATTTGTTGGGCGTATCCAACGGCTTCTGCCCCAAATTTGTGAAAAAGTATGCTAATCTTCACGACATCACCGTGGAAGCTGTGAAGGCTTATATTGCTGAATGCAAGGATAGAAGCTTCCCGGCGGAGGAGCATACTTTTAAGATAGATGATTCCGTATTAGAAAAATTATATTAAGATTTTTGAAAAGCTCTTAAAGAAGGAAAAAGTGAGGGATTTTGTCATGAAATTAGTTCACACTGTTGCTGAGCTGCGCGAAGAGGTAGCGCAAGCTAAGGCTCAAGGCTTGACCATTGGCCTTGTACCCACCATGGGCGCTTTGCACGAGGGTCATGCTTCCTTGATCGCTGCTGCTAATAAAGAAAATGATTTTGTAGTAGTGAGCGTTTTTGTTAACCCTACTCAATTCGGCCCTAACGAGGATTTGGATGCTTATCCGCGTACATTGGAGGCTGACTGCAAGCTGGCTGAAAAAATGGGTGCTAACGTAGTATTTGCCCCTTCCCCGAAGGAAATGTATCCCAGCGCTGATGATACTTGGGTTGAGGTTACCGGCGATATCACGAAGGTGCTGTGTGGTCGTACCCGCCCCATTCATTTTCGCGGTGTAACCACAGTTGTAACCAAGCTGTTCAATTTGGCACAGCCTGACCGTGCTTACTTTGGTCAAAAGGATGCACAACAGGTGGAGGTTTTGAAGCGTATGGTGAAGGATTTATTCTTCCCCCTCACCTTGCGCGTAATGCCCATCATTCGCGAAGCAGATGGCCTTGCTAAGAGCTCTCGCAACACTTATTTGAGCGAGGCAGAGCATACTGCAGCACTGGTACTGAGCCGCAGCCTGAAGGCAGCCAAGGCTATGTACGAAGCAGGTGAGCGTGATGCAGCTAAAATTACTGCTGCTGTAACCGCTGATATCGAAAAAGAGCCGATGAGCAATATCGACTATGTAGAAATCTATGCACTGCCGGGCCTGGAGCTCGTTGCTAACCCCATGGTTGGCAGCAATCTGTTGGCTGTAGCAGTTAAATTTGGCACCACTCGTTTGATTGATAATGTTGTTTTGGAGGAAAAATAATGCTTTATAATATGTTTCATGGCAAAATTCATCGTGCAACCGTAACCGAAGCTAACCTGGAATACATGGGTAGCATTACTATCGACAGCCATCTGCTGGAGCTTAGCGGCATTCTGCCCGGCGAACGCGTACAAATCGTGGATAACAACAACGGCAATCGTTTGGAAACCTATGTTATCGCTGGCGAATATGATAGCGGCGTAATCTGCCTGAACGGCGCAGCTGCACGCAAGGTTCTTGTTGGTGACACTATTATCATCATTGGCTATGCTATGATGGACGAAAAGGAAGCTAAAACCTTCGAGCCCAAGGTAGTTATGGTTGATGAAAAGAACCGTCCTATTAACGTGCGTGGCACCGAAAAGGAACGCGAAATCGGCTAATTGATTAGTCCAATAAAACACAAACAGGCTTACTTACTACTTTTGTAGCAGGTAAGCCTGTTATTTTTTGTCTATTTATAGCTTTACGTCCAAGGAAGCGGCAACGCCCACGCCCTGAATGCGGTTTACGTTTTTATAATCAACTCTATCTACAGGAATCAAGATTTTGGCTCTTACACCTAAGATGGTTTGTTCAATAATCAACGCAGCCTTTACTTGGTCCACCTTCTCTTGCGGACCGCTTACCTGTGCCGCGCCGGCACGGCTGCCGTCGCCTACGGAAATAATGGGAACCACCTTAGTTGCATCGGTGGAGCTTACTCCGTATTTGGCAGTGACAGCATTGATGCCATCGTTTAAGGGACCGGCAGTAGCATCTACGGCGTAGCCAATTACACCACCCTTAAGAATTTTGCCCAAATATCCGCCTGCTTGCGCAGTAGTCATACCATTACCTAAAACAAAACCAGCGATTAAAGCGCCCACGATCCATTTTTTACCTTGCATATGTTAAACCTCCTTTAGCTGATAGCTTATTTAACTAATAATATTCTACAAATGTGGCTAAAAGCCTTGCGGAGATTTTGTGAAATAATGGTGAGAAAAATAGTGAACGATCTTTTTTAGACAATCTATTTAGTAGCTAGCATAAGACCGCTATCTTGGATACGCATGGGCACCTTGATTACTTGGCCAGGATAGATATGGCCGGCATCAAGCTTATTAGCCTTGGTAATGCGTTCCATTACTAAGCGCACATCCTCCTTGCCTTCTGCGTGACGGCAAGCAATGCTCCAAAGTGTGTCGCCCTGAGCTACAGTAACACTATATTCACGATAAACAGGGGTTGCTGCAAACAAATCACCAGCACCTGCATAAATCGCACAAGCAAATGCAATTGCGTATAAAATACCTTTCATATCTATCG
This sequence comes from uncultured Phascolarctobacterium sp., assembly GCA_900553055.1. Taxonomy (GTDB): domain Bacteria; phylum Bacillota; class Negativicutes; order Acidaminococcales; family Acidaminococcaceae; genus Phascolarctobacterium_A. The sequence goes on along the minus strand of USBV01000028.1, from coordinate 10,464 downwards.
CCACCTAAATGAATTTATGTTTGAATATATGATAATACTAGTGGTGAATTTTGTCAATAGTATTTAGAATTAACGTTTGTTTAATCAAAATAAATGCGAACGAGAAAAATTCGATATCTGGTATACTTCACAAATTGTTCGCACCAAAGATTGTGGCGAACAGAGTTAGTTATCGCTATAAGACAGAAAAAAATTTTTCAAAAAAATTACCGAAGCTTACGCTTCGGTAATTCTGCTTAGTTTTTATTCTTTTTTACTTCTTCCAGCTTGTTTTTCATCCAGTCAATCATGGCCAGCTTGCCAAAATCATGCCAGGTTTCGCACTCGCTGTTTTTAGCGATATACGCATTCCATTTTTCTTGGTTAACGTTTTCAACCTCCATCAGGTTCATGATGCCAAAGCCGCTACGCCAAATCATGTCATCCATGGAAGTAAATTTGCTGTTTTCCTGCAAAAACTTGGGATTAAAAAGCTCCTGAAAGGTAATCCTGCTCATCATTTGACCAAGCTCCTTATCAGAGGTAAATTTTGCCATATAGCCTTTAAAGGTTTTATCTAATTCCTTATGATTCATGCTGGTGCCTCCAAATAGTAGTATAAACATATTTTAACACAAAACCCATGGTAATGTCAGCATCCTTTAGCATTTATTTGTGCTTTGAGCACTATAAATTATCTAGAATAAACTCGCCTCTTGGGGCGGAAAAGATTGAATTCCTAGTTGTTTCATAGTAAAATAGTATCCATAAGAAAGGTTGTGACATACATGAAAATTTCTACCAAAGGACGCTATGCCCTGCGGTTGATGCTGGATTTAGCTATGAACGGTGGCGATGGGTATATATCTCTAAAGGCAGTGGCTAAAAGGCAGGAAATTTCCGATAAATACTTAGAGCAAATTATTCATCGTTTGAGCCGGGAAGGACTTGTAGAAAGTGCTCGCGGTGCCCAAGGCGGTTATCGCTTGGCTCGGCCGGCAGCTGCCTATAGCGTGGGCGAGATTTTGCGCACGGTGGAGGGTAGCTTGGCTCCGGTTTCCTGCTTGGATTGTGCCACTCCCTGTGACAAAATCGATTCCTGTCTGACCATCGGGTTGTATAAAAATATTCAGGCTGCAGTTGATGGGGTAGTGGATAACACTACTTTGGCTGACATTATTAATGAGTATCGTGCGAAACACGCCGAACAATGAAGAGGAGAGAGTAAAATGTTAACTAGGGAAGAAGCTTGGAATTTATTAAAGGAATATAACAAGGAGCCTTTTCATCTGCGCCATGCGCTGACTGTTGAAGGTATTATGCGTTATTTTGCTAAGGAATTGGGTTATGCTGATGAAGTAGAATATTGGGGCATTGTTGGCCTTTTGCATGACCTTGATTTTGAGCAATATCCTGAGGAGCATTGCGTGAAGAGCCAGGAGCTGATGCGTCAGCATGGAGTGGACGAAAGCATCATTCGTGCCACTGCTAGCCACGGCTGGGGTTTGAGTGGCGCTAATATTAAGCCTGAGCACCAGATGGAAAAGGTGCTGTTTGCTATTGACGAGCTCTCAGGCCTTATTGGCGCTGCAGCCTTGATGCGTCCTTCGAAGAGCGTGCAGGATATGGAGCTTAAGTCCCTCAAGAAAAAGTTTAAGGATAAAAAATTTGCAGCTGGCTGCAGCCGCGATGTTATTAAGACTGGTGCCGAAGAGCTGGGCTGGGAGCTGGACGAGCTTTTAGAAAGAACCATGATAGCTATGCGTGTGGACGAGGAAGCCATTAACGCTGCGATTTTGGAGTAAGGGTGTTATGGAAGAGAGAGTACCACCTCAAAATATAGAAGCTGAACAATCTGTGCTGGGCGCGATGCTGATTGATAAGGAGGCTATTGCCAAGGCTACAGAAATTCTTAGTGCTGAAGATTTTTATAGGGAAGCGCATCGGGTTATTTTCTCGGCTATGCTGGAGATTTATAACAAGAATGAAGCTGTAGATATGATTACGGTGACGGATATTCTGCGTCGCGATAATAAGCTGGAGGATGTGGGCGGTATTGCCTATATTACTAGCTTGGCTAATGTTGTATTAACTGCAGCTAACGTAAAATATCATGCCGAAATTGTAGCTGAAAAAAGTGTTCTGCGCCAATTAGTCAAGGTGTCGACAGAAATTGCAGCCATGGGCTACGAGGCTAATGACGAGGTTGGCGTGCTTTTGGATACGGCCGAAAGCCGTATTTTAGAGATTTCTAACCGCAAGAAGCGGACTGATTTTACGCCCATCAGTGCGGTGCTGATGGATAGCGTGCAGAATATCGAAAAGCTGCTCAATAATAAGGGCGGCCTGACGGGTATTCCTACTGGCTTTAATGATTTGGATAAGCTGACTAGTGGTCTGCATCCTTCTGACTTTATTATTTTAGCAGCTCGTCCTTCCATGGGTAAAACTGCCTTGGCCTTGAACATCGTTCAAAATGTGGCCTTGCGGGCGCACAAGCGCGTGGGTGGTGACCCTCGCAGTGTGGCCTTCTTTAGCTTGGAAATGAGCAAGGAGCAGCTGGTAAACCGTATGCTCTGTGCTGAAGCCAATATCGATAGCCAAAGACTGCGCATTGGCGAGATGAATGACAAGGATTGGGATGCCTTGTGGGCTGCCTGCGATACGATGAGCAAAGCCAAGATATATATTGATGATACCGCAGGTATTACGGTAATGGATATGCGCAGTCGTGCGCGACGCCTGAAGGCGGAGCACGGCTTAGACTTAATTGTAGTGGACTATCTGCAGCTGATGCAGGGCAGTGGCAAGCGCAATACGAGCGGTGACCGCCAGCAGGAGGTTTCGGAGATTTCGCGTTCGCTCAAGGCCTTGGCTCGTGAGCTGGATGTGCCGGTACTGGCACTGTCCCAGCTGAGTCGTGGCGTGGAAGCGCGCCAGGTAAAGCGCCCCATGCTCAGCGATTTGCGTGAGTCCGGCTCACTAGAGCAGGATGCGGATATCGTAGCCTTCCTCTATCGTGAGGATTATTATAATCCTGAGACAGAAAACAAGCATACGGAGCTGATTATTGCCAAGCATCGTAATGGCCCCGTTGATACGGTTAATTTGTTCTTCCATAAACAATTTACCAAATTTGTGGGCTTTACCAAGCGTGAGGATTGATAAAAAGGGACTGTCTATGCAGGCAGTCCTTTTCTATTTTTGTGAAATTTTTCCGAATATTTTTCGGAGATTGCCGAAAAACGTTCAGAAAGCTTGCGTTTGATTGCGGAAAATGATATGATTATAATGTATCAAATTGTGATGAATAATCTGAAGCTGAACTGATAGCTCTCAGATGTTTTTTCATGAATAAAAATGCTTGGGAGGCATACAAAAAATGATCGATCGCTATACTCATCCGGAAATGGGCAACATTTGGACATTGGAAAACGAATTCCGTACCATGTTAAAGGTTGAAATTCTGGCTTGCGAAGCAATGAACAAGCTGGGTATTGTGCCTGACGATGCTTTGAAGGATATTCAGAACAAAGCTGATTTCCGTTTGGAGCGTATTAAAGAGATTGAAGCAGTAACCAACCACGATGTTATTGCTTTTTTGACCAACGTGGCTGAGTATGTTGGAGATGCATCCAAATATATCCATAAAGGCTTGACCTCCAGTGACGTAAAGGATACTGCATTGTGTTACATGACAGTGCAATCTGCAGATTTGATTTTGCGTCATTTGGAAAACTTCCATACCGTGCTGCGTCGTCGAGCAGCTGAATTCAAAAACACTGTTATGATTGGTCGTACCCATGGTATTCATGCTGAGCCTATGACCTTTGGCATGAAATTCCTGCTGTGGTCCGATGAAATTGAGCGCGATATCGAGCGCTTGAAGCAAGCTCGCGAAATGATGGCTGTTGGCAAGCTGTCCGGCGCTGTTGGTACCTACTCCAATATCGACCCGTTTGTTGAAGAATATGTTTGCAAAAAGCTGGATTTGAAACCCGTGCGCTTGGCAACCCAGGTTATTCAACGTGACCGCCATGCACATTTCCTTACCACCTTGGCTATCATTGGCTCCTCCTTGGACAAGATGGCTACCGAAATCCGCAACCTGCAACGCACCGATATTCGTGAGGCTGAGGAATATTTTGCTCCTGGTCAAAAGGGCTCCTCTGCAATGCCTCACAAGCGTAACCCCATCACCTGTGAAAAGGTTAGTGGTATGGCTCGTTTGCTGCGCGGCTATGCAGTTGCCGGCCTTGAGGATGTGGCTTTGTGGCACGAGCGCGATATTTCCCATTCCTCTGTAGAGCGTGTAATCCTGCCGGATGCTACCATTGCTTTGGACCATATGCTGCGCAAGTTCACTAACATCATTGATAAGCTGCTTGTATATCCTGATGCTATGATGGCTAACCTGAACAAGACCGGCGGTTTGATTTTCAGCCAAAACCTGTTGATTGCCTTGGTAACCAAGGGCGTGCTGCGTGAGGACGCTTATAAATGGGTACAACGCAACGCTATGGCTCGTTGGCTGGAGGGTGCTGACTTCAAGACCAATGTTGAAGCTGACCCGGATATCAAGAAATATCTTACTGACGAAGAAATTGAACATTGCTTTGATCCGAAACCGATGCTGCGCAATGTTGATTTGATTTTCTCTCGTTTCGGTTTATAATTGAATAAGTATTAAGGAGTGACCATTAATGGCATCTGTTATTGTATTAGGCGCTCAATGGGGCGATGAAGGTAAAGGTAAAATTGTTGACTATTTGGCGCAAAAGGCTGACGCCGTAGTTCGCTACAGCGGTGGCTCCAATGCAGGCCACACTGTTGTGGTTGACAATATTAGCTATAAGCTGCGTTTGTTGCCCTCCGGCGTGCTGTTTAAAGATAAGATCAACGTTCTGGGCAATGGCGTTGTTATCAATCCTGGAGTAGTGTTAGCCGAAATCGCTGGCATGAAGGAAAAGGGTATTGATTGCAGCAATTTGGTGATTTCTGACCGCGCTCACGTAGTACTGCCTTATCACCAACGTCTTGATGAGCTACAGGAGGAATCCTTGGGCAGCCACAAGATTGGCACCACCAAGGGTGGTATCGGCCCCTGCTACATGGACAAGGTGGCTCGCGTTGGCATTCGCGTATGCGATTTGATGGAGCCCGAAACGTTTGCTGAAAAGCTGAAGGTTAATATGGAAGCTAAGAACGCCATCATTACTAAGATTTATGGTGCTGAGCCCTTTGATTATGAAACCGTGCTGAAGGAGTATTTGGGCTATGCTGAACAGCTGCGTCCCTATGTTGCTGATACCGGCGTAGTTTTGGACGAGGTTTTTGCTGCTAAGAAAAATGTGCTTTTTGAAGGCGCACAAGCAACCTTCCTGGATATCGACCATGGTACCTATCCTTATGTTACCAGCTCCAATCCTACTGCTGGCAACGCCTGCACCGGTAGCGGCGTTGGACCTCGCTTCATCGACCATGTTGTGGGCGTAGTTAAAGCTTACACCACTCGTGTTGGTGAAGGCCCCTTCATTACTGAGCTGTTGGATACCGATGGCCCTGGCACTCAAATTCGTGAAACCGGTCGCGAATACGGCACTGTAACCGGTCGTCCCCGTCGCTGTGGCTGGCTGGATGCCTTCATGCTGCGCTATAGCGCTCGCTTGAACAGCCTTGATTATTTGGCAATTACTCGTCTGGATATTCTGGACCAAATGCCGAAGATTAAAATGTGCGTTGGCTACAAGATTGGCGACGAGGTGCTGAAGCGCATTCCTGCAAGCCTGAACGTGCTGGCCAAGGTAGAGCCGATTTTTGAAGAGTTTGATGGCTGGATGACCGATATCAGCGGCATCCGTGAATATGATAAGCTGCCTGAGAATGCTAAAAAATATTTGGAACGCATTGCTGAGGTTTCTGGGGTAGAGCTGGGCATCGTTTCCGTTGGCCCCAATCGTGAGCAAACCATCGTGCTCAAGGAGCTGCTGTAAGCTGGCTTTAAATTAGTATTCAATCCTGCATCACTATGGTGCAGGATTTTTCTTTTTGCTGGTGTAAGTTTGGTGAAAGATGTTTTTCTTGCAGTATTGCCCGTTGTAGGCTATAATGGATACGGACATTTACCTGTGATGGATGCTTTTAAATAGCTTTTCATAGCGATTTGTTTTTAGGGAGTAACTCACAAATGAGGGAGGAAAGACTTATGGAAAGAAAAATTGGTACTGTTTCTCGCGGCGTTCGTTGCCCCATTATTCGTGAAGGGGATAATCTGCCGGAAATAGTTGTAAATAGTGTGTTGGAGGCTGCTGCAAGCGAGGGCTTTGCCTTGCGTGACCGTGATGTTATTGCTGTTACAGAATCCGTAGTAGCACGTTCCCAAGGTAACTATGCTACTATTGAGGATATTGCTGCTGATGTAAAGGCTAAGCTGGGTGGTGGCACCATTGGTGTTATTTTCCCCATTCTGTCCCGCAATCGTTTTGCTATTTGCCTCAAGGGCATTGCCATGGGTGCTAAAAAAATCGTGCTCATGCTCAGCTATCCCAGTGATGAGGTGGGCAACGCTCTGATTACTTGGGATCAGGTTGATGAGGCCGGCATTAATCCTTATAGCGATGTGTTGAGCTTAGAAAAATATCGCGAGCTTTTTGGCGAAAACAAGCATGAATTTACTGGTGTGGATTATGTACAATATTACGCTGATTTGATCAAAGAAGCTGGCGCTGAGGTTGAGGTTGTTTTTGCTAACCAAGCCAAGACTATTTTGCAATACACCGATTGTGTATTGAACTGCGATATCCATACTCGCGCTAGAACCAAGCGCATTCTTTTGGCTGCAGGTGCCAAGGTGGTGTGCAGCTTGGATGATATTTTGAATGCTCCCGTTAATGGCAGCGGCTGCAATGAACGTTATGGCCTGTTGGGCTCTAATAAATCCACCGAAGACAAGATTAAGCTCTTCCCCCGCGAATGCCAAGGCATGGTGGAGGAGATTCAGGCAAGCATTTTAGAAAAAACCGGCAAGCATGTTGAGGTTATGGTTTATGGCGATGGTGCCTTTAAGGATCCTCAGGGCAAGATTTGGGAGCTGGCTGACCCGGTTGTTTCCCCTGCCTTCACTAATGGCCTGATTGGTACACCCAACGAGCTGAAGCTGAAGTATTTGGCCGATAATGATTTCAAAAACCTCAGCGGTGCTGCTCTGAAGGATGCTATTTCTGCAGCTATTAAGGCAAAGAATGGTAGCCTTGTGGGCAATATGGCTTCCCAAGGCACTACTCCTCGTCAGCTAACTGATTTGATCGGTTCCCTGTGCGATTTGACCAGCGGCAGCGGTGACAAGGGTACTCCTGTGGTGCTGGTACAGGGCTATTTTGATAATTTCACTGATTAAGCAAGGTGTTAAAGATGAAAATTATTTGCATGGAGCCCTTGGGTGTATCCCAAGAGAAAATTGCAAGCTTGGCAGCTCCCTTGGAGGCAGCAGGCCATGAATTTGTGTATTACACAACTAAAGAAACAGACCAAGAAAAGCTGTTAGTACGCGTTAAGGATGCGGATATCCTGATGCTGGCTAACCAGCCCCTGAGCGCTGCGATTATCGAGCAATGCCACAATTTGAAAATGCTGGATATTGCCTTTACCGGTGTGGACCATGTGGGCTTGGAGGCTGCTCGTGCCCGTGGCATTGTGGCATGCAATGCAGCAGGCTATTCCACAAACGCTGTGGCAGAGCTGACCTTTGGTTTAGCCATCAGCGCCATTCGCAATATTGTGGCTGTGGATGCACGTTGTCGTGAGGGCGGCACCAAGGACGGCTTAGTAGGGTTTGAGCTTTTTGGCAAAACCTTTGGCGTAGTTGGCACCGGTGCTATCGGCTGCCGTGTCGCAAAAATTGCCCAAGCCTTTGGCTGCAGGGTGTTGGCCTACAGCCGCACTGTGAAGCCCGAGCTGGCCAGCGAGGGCGTGGAGTACGTGGATTTGGATACACTGCTGGCTCAGTCCGATTTTGTTTCCCTGCATGTACCCATGACGGCTGCAACGGCGCAAATGATTAATGCTGCAAGCATCGCTAAAATGAAGGATGGCGCTGTGCTCATTAATTGCGCGCGTGGCGGTGTAGTGGATAGCGAGGCCTTGGCTGCTGCCTTGAACAGTGGTAAATTAGCTGCAGCTGGTATTGATGTGTTCGAGAACGAGCCGCCACTGGCAGTGGAGCATCCCTTGCTGCACGCTAAAAATACTGTGGTTACACCCCATGTAGCCTTTGCTAGCAAGGAAGCGCTGGAAACCAGAGCTGACATCGTCTTTGCTAATATTGATGCTTTTTTGGCTGGCAAACCGCAAAATTTAGTAAAATAAAAAAGTAATATTGTAAGCTACATTTTGAAGAAAATGAAAAATAAGGCGCGAATATGATTAATAAACTTTCATATTTGCGCCTTTTTCATATTCTACATAAAAATTAAGTAAGCGTTACATGGCTGACACCAATAAAAGTAAAAAATGTAGTACACTTTAGATGCAGGATAAAGAGAAACCTTCCTCTAACGCTCTGAGTCCCCCAAGCAAAGCAAAAGCACTCCACAGCCTGACCCATATGGGCAGGCATGGGGGAGTGCCGATAAAGCAGCAACACAAAGGAGGTGGCAAGTATGTGGTGGGCTAAGACTGGTTACAAGATTGCTTATGCTAGCATCGTAGGTGTATGGGCTGTGCTGATGTTTGTGGTTTTTACCTAAATAAGACGAAGCTCAGTGACCCCTTAGGCTTGTGGAAAGGAGGCAGAATGATGGATAGCACGACTATTCTTAGCATCGGAATTATCGCTTTGATTTGCATCGGTGGTATTTGGTTGATGGAGCATTAACGGACTTATATATTAAACAATAAAGGACTGATTGCATTGCACACAATGATAAATAATTCCATGGCTGCTGCAGCACCGTGTTAGCCGCTCACTGTAAAAGGTGGGCGGCGTTTTTGTTGCTATAGTATTCAAAAACAGGCAATCTTTGTGCTGAAAAAGCGAAACGCCGAGACTATTTCCCGGCGTTTGGTTTGGCAATGCTATTAAATTATGTAAAGCAATTATTACAGCACCTTTTGCAGCAACTTCAGCACATTTTGGTGGGTGATTTTTTGGATGGTGCTGTCGCTATATTTAGTAGCTAGATATTCGATTAAGGGCTTGTAGTCCTGTACGCCCTGAATGTTGTAGGGCGGATGACTGATGCCGTCAAAATCGCTGCCAAAGCCAAGGTGGTCGTCGTTGCCCATGAGGTTCAGCATGTGGTCGATGTGCTTATACACGCTTTCGATGCAGGCGTTATTATAATCATCTTCTAAGAATTGACCTGCAAAGGTGATGCCAATGAGGCCGTCATTCTCGTTAATGGCGAGGATTTGCTTGTCGTCCAAATTGCGCGGATGCGCGCACAGTGCTTTAGCGTCGGAATGAGTCGCGATAATGGGCTTGGTGCTGGTCTCGATAACATCCCAAAAGCCAGCAGGAGCGATATGGGAGACGTCTACTAGCATGCCCAGCTTGTTCATTTCAGCAACAACCTTGCGACCAAAGACGGTGAGACCGCCGCCGCTGCCTTCCTCATTGACGCCGTCAGCGATATCGTTACGGTTGCTCCACACCAAGGTCATGGCACGCACGCCTAGCTCGTAAAGACAGCGCAGAGCTTCCAGACTGCCGTCAATAGCGCCACCCTCTTCGATAGCCAAAAGTGAAGCACATTTATGGTTCAGTACGTCTGCAGCATCCTCTTTGGTGCGCACCTGCAGGATATCGATGCCTTGCTCCTTAAGCTTGCGCATTTGCTGTAAATAGGTATCCAAAAGCAGCATGGTGTAGCGCAAGCCGCCACCGTAACGGTACTCCGGAGTAGGGACGAACATGGCGTAAAACTGCAGCATACCGCCTAATTCCAGCTGACGTTTGACGTCGATATGCTGCTTGTTTTCGTATAAATCGATTTGTTTTTTGTATAATTCAGTAAGGGTGTCGCAGTGACAATCGCATATAAACATGGTCATAGCCTCCGTAGAGGTCGCCTATAAGGCATCATCTACTTCACAAAGGCTCCTAGACGTACCTCTAGTACGCCGTCGTCTCCTTTGCTCGTATCTAATACCTTCTAGACGACCTTTGTAGTTAATAGCGTAATTATTATATCTCTTGTTTAAAAAGAGATGCCCCTCTAAATAGAGGGGCGCTCTCAGGCTCATAAATTAATAACCAGTGTAGTAGAAGAAGAAGGTCATGCCTATGGTTACGGCCATGGCGCCCATCATGGGGATGAAGGTGCGTTTTACAAGGTCAAAGCTGGAAACGCCGCCCATACCGGAGGCTACTACGATAACCGCGGTGATGGGGGAGCAGCTACGCATGATGGAGGCTGCAAAGTGCATGGGCAGCAGCATCAGTACGGGATGCAGCCCGGTAGCGGAAGCAACAGCCGGAGTCAGCGC
>USBV01000027.1 GCA_900553055.1 uncultured Phascolarctobacterium sp. | reverse complement strand
GCGCAGGCCCATAGTGATCTCAATGGGTTGATGGGTCGGGCCATCCTCGCCCAGAGCAATGGAGTCATGGGTCAAAACGAAAATGGATTGAATGCCCATCAGCGCAGCCATACGAATGGTCGGACGCAGGAAGTCAGCAAATACCAGGAAGGTGCCGCCGAAGGGAACAAAGCCCCCATGCAGAGCCAAGCCGTTCAGCACGGTGCCCATTGCATGCTCGCGCACGCCAAAGTGAATATTGCGGCCCTTGTGGTCCAGCTTGGAGAAATAGCCGCCAGCCTTCATCACGGTCTTGTTAGAGGGGCCTAAGTCAGCACTGCCGCCTACCAAAGCAGGAACCTGCTCAGCCAGCTTTTGAATTACATCGCCGCTGGAAGCACGGGTTGCACTCTTGGTTTGCTCCTTAAAGATTGCTTCCAAGGCTTCCAAATTTACATTAATCTTGCCAGCCATGCGGTCAGCCAATTCTGCTGCCAGCTCGGGATAGCAAGCCTTATAATCTTCCATTAAAGCGTTCCAATCAGCCTCGGCCTTAGCGCAAGCCGGCAGCTTAGCTGCAAAATGCTCCTTCGCTTCTGCCGGAACATAGAACATTTCCTGCGGCCAGCCAGCCTTTTCCTTGGTTGCAGCCAAAGCATCTGCGCCCAAGGGCTCGCCATGGCAGGAAGGGCTATCCTGTTTGGGGCTACCAAAGCCAATGTGAGTGCGCACAATAATCAAGGACGGATGGGTAGTATCAGCCTGAGCCTCTTTAATAGCAGCAGCCATAGCCTCTACATCCTCGGAATCAGCTACACGCAGCACCTGCCAGCCATAAGCCTTAAAGCGTGCTTCTACATCCTCAGTGAAAGCGATGGAAGTATCGCCTTCGATGGTAATCTTATTATCGTCATATAAGTAAATCAATTTACCCAAGCCCAAAGTGCCGGCTAAGGAAGCAGCTTCACAGGAAACGCCTTCCATCAAATCGCCGTCAGAAGTCAGGCCATAGGTATAGTGATTAACTACGGGGAAATCAGGTTTATTATATTTGCCAGCCAGCATAGCTTCAGCAATTGCAAAGCCCACGCCCATGGCAAAGCCATGACCCAAGGGGCCGGTAGATACATCAACGCCGGGAGTCAGACCATATTCCGGATGACCAGGAGTTTTACTACCCCATTGACGGAAATTCTTCAGCTCATCCAAGGAAAGCTCGTAGCCAGCCAAATGCAGCATAGCATATAACAAAGCACTGCCATGACCGGGAGAAAGGATAAAACGGTCGCGGTTGAACCAGTTCGGATTAGCTGGATTATAGCTCATATAGCGATCCCAAATGGTATACATTAACGGTGCAGTACCCAAAGGAAAGCCCGGATGGCCGGATTTAGCCTTCTCCACTTGGTCTGCAGCCAAAAAGCGCAGAGTATTTACACAAGCCTGATCAATTTTTTGCATTGAAACAACCTCCATTTTCGTAAAAATGCCTACTGCTATTATAACATGTTTTGATATCTTGTACACTATTTATTTTAGTTTACGCATAAAAAAACCGGAGGCTCGGCAGAATCTCCGGTTGTAAATAAGCTTATTGAGACTTATCTTCTAGTTCTTTTCTTCAATTCGTCAAAAAGTAAATCATTGAGCACGCGAATATAGGTACCCTTCATGCCCAGGGATTTGGTTTCAATCAGGCCGGCGCTTTCAAATTTACGCAGGGCGTTAACTATAACGGAACGGGTAATGCCAACGCGGTCAGCGATTTTGGAAGCAACCAAAAGCCCTTCAAAGCCGTTCAGCTCACGCAAAATATTGATGATAGCTTCCAGTTCAGAATAGCTCAAAGTATCATAGGCAACCTGAACCATGGCCTTTTTACGAACATCCTCAGCAACCTGTGCTTCTCTATCATGCAGAATTTGTACGCCAAGCACGGTGGCTGCGTATTCAGCTAACAGCAAATCCTCATCGCTAAAGGTAGCATCGTATTTAGCTACAATCAAAGTGCCGATGCGCTCGCCGTTACCATAAATAGGCACAACAGTGGTCATCTTACCCTTGAAAATACATTTAGTGTTATCTACAAAGGAGCAATTTTGATTCTCATGAGGAATATTAGCCAAGGTGTCTCTTACTCGCATGATAAAGTTTAAATAATCACGCGGAAAGGCTTTTTTATCCAATACTTCTTCGCGCATAATATCGCATTCGAATTCGTGAATCAGGGCATAGCCTCTAACCTCACCCTTGCTGCCTACGATATAAGTATTAGCTTGAATAACATCACATAATAATTTAGCGACTTCATTATATTCTACCTTGTCACCATATTGCAGCAATCTGTTAATTCTTCTAGTTTTGTCTAATAATTCCATGATTTGCCTCCTCATTTAAATTAAGCTCTTGGATGATTTTTTCTGTAAACAGCAGCTATGCGCTCTGTAGTTACGTGAGTATAAATTTGGGTTGTGGATAAATTGGCATGCCCTAAAAGCTCCTGTACTGCCCTTAGGTCTGCTCCATGTGCCAAAAGATGAGTTGCGAAGGTGTGCCGAATAGTGTGAGGGCTAACCTGCTTGCGCAGGGCTAGCTGGGAAATATATTTATCCAATATTCTTCTTACACTACGGTCGGTCAACACGCCGCCACGATTATTCACAAAAACATAATCGTGCTGCTCCACATGATAGCGCTGCATAAGCTCCATACGATAAGGATAATAAGCAGCTAAAGCCTGACAACAGCTATGGCCCAAGGGTACTAAGCGCTCCTTATTGCCCTTGCCCTGCACAATAACAAAGCGATTGCCCAAATCCAAACGCTCCAAGGTAAGGCCCACCAGCTCGCTAACACGGCAGCCAGTAGCATAAAGCAGCTCTAAAATAGCTTGGTCCCTGCGTCCCAAGGGCTTGGTATCTGGCAGTGTTAATAGCTCGTTCACCTCCACCTCTTCTAGGAAGGTGGGCAGCTTTTTTTCCAGCTTCGGAGAGCGCACCTTGGCGAGCGGGCTAACCTCCAGGATGTTTTCACGAACCAAGAACTTGTAAAAAGAGCGCAAAGCCGAAATACGCCTTGCAACCGTTCTTCTAGCATAGCCTTTTTCATTAAGAAATGCTAGGTAGGCCCTCACATCCAAGGAGCTAACCTGTTCCCACAGCAATGCTTTGCCGGTTCGCTGCTGCCAAAAGGCGGCAAAGCTAGCTAAATCCTTGCTATAATTGGTCACCGTAAGCCCAGAACAAGCCTTTTCCACTGTTAAGTAATTCAAAAATCTTTGCGGATATTGTTCAAAAGTAGTTGTCATGCTTCCAACTCCTCCACACATATCCTATCACATAAATCTTCTGAATTCAAGTATTTATTTAATTGTTCATAATTTTCCAACGTACTTTTTTACTTTTAAAACACAAAAAACAGTGCCCTCTAGGAGCACTGTTCGTCGTTGAAGCAGCATTTAGAAAATTGTTACGATTATGATAAACTAATTACCAGAATCTGTCAAGCAATTTTTTGTTATTATAATGAATTTTTAATGGCTTCCTTAAAGCTAGCCAATGCCTCTAAAGCTCTGGCAGCGATTTGCGCATTTTTTTCTCTTTTCTTGCGAATACGCAAAGTTAAAGGCGGAATAAGGCCAAAGTTTACATTCATCGGCTGGAAGTTTTCCACCGCCTCATTGCTGATATATTTTGCCAGCGCACCATGGGCAGTCTCAGCCGGGAAATTCACCTTGGCCAGTCCAAGCTGAGCTCTAGCCGCTGCTAAGCCAGCCATAAGTCCGGAAGCAGCCGATTCCACATAGCCTTCTACGCCCGTCATCTGACCAGCGAAGTAAAAGCGTTGGTCCTGACGCAAGCAAAAATGCTCATTCAAAAGCTGTGGCGAGTTCAAATAGGTATTCTTGTGCATCACACCATAGCGCACAAACTCCGCCTTTTCGAGGCCGGGAATCATACCAAAGACGCGCTTTTGCTCACCCCATTTAAGATGAGTTTGAAAGCCAACGATGTTATACAGCGAAGCAGCAGCATTATCCTGACGCAGCTGTACCACGGCATATGCTTCCTTGCCGTTACGCGGGTCGATAAGCCCCACCGGCTTTAAAGGACCAAAGCGCATGGTGTCCTCGCCACGCAGGGCCATTTCTTCAATGGGCATGCAGGCTTCAAACACATCGTGCTCAAAATCCTTCACAGGAGCGGCCTCAGCACTGCACAATGCTTGCCAAAACGCTAGGTATTCTTCCTTGGTATAAAAGGGGCAATTTAAATAATCGGCCCCACCCTTATCGTAGCGCGAAGCACGATAAACCTTGTCATAATCCAAGGAATCCGCAGTCACAATCGGCGCAGCGGCATCAAAGAAGTGGAAATATTCCTTCTGTACCAGCGCTTGAATATTGGCAAACAAAGCATCACTGGTCAGCGGGCCGCTAGCCACAATTACTGTGCCCTCAAGCGCCTGCAAATCGGTTACTTCCTCGTATATGATGGTAACCAAAGGATTGCTTTTGATAGCCTCGGTAACAGCAGCGGCAAAGCCATCTCTATCAACAGCCAATGCTCCCCCGGCGGGCACCTGATACTTATCAGCCTGCTCCATGATGAGGGAATCCAAACGCCGCATTTCCTCCTTTAACAGGCCCACAGCGTTTTCAATATTGGCTGCTCGCAGGCTATTGCTGCACACCAGCTCGGCAAAATAATTAGTTTTATGGGCAGCGTCACTTTTAGTAGGACGCATTTCGTGTAAAATAACGGGGATACCGTACTTGGTTACCTGATTAGCGGCCTCGCAACCTGCCAAGCCGGCACCAATAATATGAATAGGATTCATCTAATTTTTCCTTTGCTCTCTATTTTTTCGTGGTTTTTCCAGCGCGAGTGGTGCGCGTAGTCTTAGCTGCTGCACTAAGAGTAGCCTCCTGCTTACTCGCTGCTGCAGCACGCACGGGACGCGCGTTTTTACATTCAGGATTACTGCAGAACTTGCTCTTACGTCCGTTTCTTTCAGTATGCTCCACGAGCATGCTGCCACATTGAAGACAGGTCTCTTTTAAGGGTAAATCCCAAGTGGTAAAATCACATTCAGGATATCTTTCGCAGCCATAAAAAAGCTTGCCAGTTTTAGTTTTACGCTCGATAACCTCGCCACCACAGTGCGGGCAGGCAACGCCAATCTTCTTCACAATGGGCTTGGCATTGCGACAATTGGGGAAATTGGGGCAGGCCAAAAACTTGCCAAAGCGGCCTTCCTTGATGACCATCATAGCGCCACATTTTTCGCATTTTACATCGCTGACCTCGGGCGGTGCCGGTGGCAGCGCCGGGCATTCCTCCTCAAAGCGCTTCACATCACGCATAAAGGGAGTGTAGAATTTGCGCAATACCTCCACCCAATTGGCCTTTTCCTCAGCAATCATATCCAAATCCGCTTCCATAGTAGCGGAGAAGGGAATGTCGATTAATCCGGTAAAATACTGCGTCAGCATATCCGTAGTTTGGTTGCCCAAATCAGTAATCAATAGCTTTTTGCCTTCCTTGACAACATAGCCACGACTGATAATGGTAACAATAGTCGGCGCATACGTGGAAGGACGGCCAATGCCCTTTTCCTCCAGCTCCTTAATGAGCGTTGCTTCGGTGAAATGGGCGGGCGGCTCAGTAAAATGCTGCTCTGCTGGTAACAGCTTGTGCAGCACCAGCTCCTTACCCACTTCAATATAGGGTACGGTTGTATCCTTCTCCTCATCACTCAGCTTGCTATTGAGTGCCAAGAAGCCTTGGAAGCGTAGAATTGAACCGGTAGCTCGCAGCTGATAGTCATCTGCATCGATAAGCAGCGTTGTCATATCATACACTGCGTCACTCATTTGGCTAGCTACCGCGCGCTTCCAAATCAGCGTATACAGCTTCAGCTGGTCCACAGTGAGGTATTTAGCGATTTCTTCGGGAGTACGCAGCACGCTGGTGGGACGAATAGACTCATGCGCGTCCTGAGCATTCTTTTTGGCACTATAATGATTGGGCTTGGGAGAGCAATACTCGTTACCCAAATTGTTTTTGATATAAGCGCGGATTTCGTCAATAGCCACATCAGCCAAGCGCACGGAGTCCGTTCTCATGTAAGTAATAAGACCAACAGATGCCTTACCCAAACTTACGCCTTCATAAAGCTGTTGGGCCACCATCATCGTCTTTTTCGCAGAAAAATTCAGCTTTTTATTGGCCTCCTGCTGCAGATTAGAGGTGGTAAAGGGCGGCACAGGGTGACGCTTACGCTCCTTGCGCTCCGCCTTATTCACAATATAATGCGCTTTAGCCAGCGCTGACTCGGCTGCATGCGCCTCCTCAGCATTCTTCAGCTCCAGCTTCTTGCCCTTGTACTTCACAGCCTCCGCTTCAAAAATCGGCGCCTTGGCATTCTCGCGCAGCTTGGCGTTCAGCGTCCAATATTCCTCGGGCACAAACGCTTCAATCTCGCGGTCCCTATCGGCTACTATCTTCACCGCTACAGATTGCACACGACCGGCGCTCAAGCCCTTGCGCACCTTGCGCCATAGCAGCGGGCTCAGCTCGTAGCCCACAATACGGTCCAAAATACGACGTGCCTGCTGTGCATTGACCATATCCATATCGATGCTACGCGGATGCTTAATGGCATCCTTCACAGCCGTATTTGTGATTTCATGAAATTCAATGCGGCAGCTTTTTTGGTCCTCTAAGTCCAGAATATGCGCTAAATGCCAGCTAATAGCCTCACCCTCGCGGTCAGGGTCAGTTGCCAAATAAACTTTATCGGCCTTTTTGGCCAACGTCTTGAGCTCCTTAATTAAGTCGCCCTTGCCGCGAATATTGATATACTTAGGCTCAAAATCATGCTCCACATCCACGCCAAAGGTGCTCTTGGGCAAATCGCGCAGATGGCCCATGGAGGCCGTAACCTTGTAGTTTTTACCTAAAAATTTTTCTATAGTCTTGGATTTCGTGGGTGATTCCACGATAACCAGATTCATCGTCATCTCATTTCCCCCTACCTAAGGTAGTAGCGCAGAGCTTGGTTTTGGTTGATTAAACCCGCTCCCTGCAGCTCTAATAGCTCCATGCTCACGCTGGCAAAGTCTGTACCACTGCCCTCCATCAGCTCCTCCAAGGATAGGCTGCCGCCCTTTAATAAATCTAATAGCCTTGCTCCTAGCTCAGATGTGTTTATTTTTTGGCTCTCTTCCTGCTCATCATTAGCTACAAAATCAAACATAGATGGCTGCACCATTTTTTCGCGCTGCGCCAGCTCCCACTGAGCCTTATCCTCTAAGATATCCTGCAGCGAGTCCACTAGCTTAGCACCGGTGCGAATGAGCTCATGGCAGCCCAAGCTCGTTTTATCAAAGATATTGCCAGGCACGCAGTAAACCTCGCGCCCCTCATCGGCAGCTATATTAGCTGTAATAATGGCGCCACTTTTAAGCTTGGCCTCGGCTACTAAAACGCCTTGAGATAAGCCCACGATAATGCGATTGCGAGCCGGAAAATTTCGCGCAATGGGCTGAGTTCCCGGTGCATATTCACTGATTACAGCACCACCCTTAGCAACAATGCGCTCAAACAAGGGTGCATTCTCTTCTGGATAAGCAATATTGAGGCCGCAGCCCAAAACTGCCACCGTTTGGCCGCCCACGCTTAAGCAGGCTTCATGAGCCGTGGTATCAATGCCACGCGCACCACCGCTAATAATGGGGATGCCACGTTTAGCCAAATCCTTTGTAAAAAGCTTGGCAGCCTTCTTGCCGTACTCAGTGCACTCCCTTGATCCAACCACTGCCAAGCAATAGTCAGCCTTAGGCAAAGTGCCCTTCACGTACAGCACCAAGGGTGGGTCCGCAATGCGCAGCAATGACTTAGGATATTCTGCGCACATGTAGCTAACAAGGCGCACGCCATGCAGCTCGCAGTAACGCTCCAGCCTTTGGGGCAAATCCCTGCGCCGCTTGCTTAAAAAGGTTGTAACTGCATCATCGCTCACAAGGCCGGTCGCCAAAAGCTGCTCACGCTCCGCCTCAAACACTGCTTGTGCTGAGCCCATCGCCTGCACCAGCTCCGGCAGCTTGGCTCTGCCAAGACCAGTAGTAGCCAAAATGGCAGCTAAATATATAATATCTTTTGCATCCATTTTACTCATTTTATCCATCCTCACACGCTGTAGCATGGTTAGTAATTCGTTTTCATTATAATGAAGAAAGAGGCAATGGTCAAGTGTTAAAATAAAAAAACGTTTATTTGCTCCTTATTTTTCGCAGCACATAGTCCACAATTTGCTCCGCAGCAAGAGCATTTCCTAAGGGCTTCTTCCCCGGCGCAGGCTTAGAATCACAAGCTAATTTAGCAATAGCTTGCACTAAATGCTCAAGATTTACGCAAATCTGAGCATGATAATTTTTTTCTAAAAAGGCGGCATTGCCCTGCTCCTGCCCAGGCAACGGCTTATAAATTAATAAATCTAGGCCAGAGGCCAGCACCTCTGCACAGGTAAGTCCACCTGCCTTCGTGACAATCATATCCGCAGCAGCCAAAAGCTGAGGTACATCCTGACGGAAGCCGTAAATTTCGATAGGACAAGCGGTGTCAGTAGCTTTGGCACTACCAGAATTATTTTCACTAGCAAAACGTTGCCGCAATTTTTGGGCTAGCTTTTCGTTATGCCCCGTTATGGCTACTAAGCGCAAGCCAGCAAGATGCTCCTTTTCTAAAGCAGCGATCATTTCCTCCATCGGCAAAAGGCCCTCGCCCCCGCCCATCACTAGGCACACCCTTTCATCAGCACGCCAGCCATACTTTTGGCGACAGGCATCATAAGCGTTATTTTTAAACTGCTGGCGCAGCGGTATACCAAACGCTTCCACCTGCGTTGGCACGGTAATCTTATCCTTTAAGCGCGCATCTGCCAAAAAATATGTTTCCACAGCCTCACACAGCCACCATTTATGCACAGTAAAATCCGTTATCACTGCTCCTAAAAAGAGCTCGGGATGCTTATGCTTATAATAGCTCATGATACCCGCCGGAGTAGCATGGGTAGCGATAACTACATCAGGATTGATGCTTTTTAGGTAGCTTGAGCCTAAGCAAGCTAGAGTGCGGTTAATCATGCTACGCAGCCACAGCGAGCCACCTTGACTATTACCCCATTTATAGGCCAGCTCATACAGCCAAGGGCAGCAGCCCAAAATCCACAAATAGCTGCGCAAGAAGGCCGTTCCCAAAAAATGTGGAAAAAAGTCGAACACGTTCCCGTGCACAACCTCCACCTCTTCATGCTCGGCAAAGGCCTCGCGTAAAGCCTCGGCAGCCAGTCGGTGCCCCGAACCAATGGGCGCAGATAGTAATAGCACTGTATATTTTTGCTTTTTCTTAGTCATACTTATATCACCACTTAATAAAAAAAGAACACAAAATTCCCATATAGGGCTTGAATAAGCAGCGTTATTATTGTATCATATTTTTAATAACATTCAATCCTGGAATGTAGTGAAGAAAGAAAATTTTTGGGAGGCCCTAAAAATGACAAATAGACTACCTGTTGAAAGCTTTAGCTTTCCTGTAGAAAAAATTAAAGCTGGTTATTACACTGATGCTTATTTCCTGCGCTCTGCAGAGATTTTAAATGGTGACAACTATCATCCCCGTGTTTTGATGCAAATTTTTGCCCGCGACAACGTTGTCGTATGTGGCACTGATGAGGTTATCGCCTTAATTAAGACTTGTGCCTTCCATCCGGAAAACATCGTGATTCATTCCCTGCACGATGGTGAAGAAGTTGAAGAATGGGAAACCGTTATGACTATTGAAGGTGATTATCAGGATTTTGCTCATTTAGAGACTATTTATCTTGGTATTTTGGCGCGTCAAAGCCGTATTGCTACTAACGTACGCAAGGTTGTGAAGGCCGCAAACGGCAAGCCCGTGCTGTTCTTCCCCGCCCGCTATGATATTTATCAAACTCAAGAATCCGATGGCTATGCTGCTAAAATTGGCGGCATCAACGGCTTTTCCACCGATGCCAATGCTAAGGCTAGCGCAGGCAAAGGCTTGGGTACCATCCCCCACGCTTTGATTGCCTCCTATAACGGCGACACTGTGGCAGCAACCTCTGCCTTTGACAAATATGTGGACCCGTCCATCGCTCGCATTGCTTTGGTTGACTTTGATAACGACTGTGTTAACACCTCCCTTGCTGTAGCGCGTAAGCTGGGCAAAAAGCTGGCTGGCGTGCGCCTCGATACCTCTGGCTCCATGGTTGATAAGAGCCTGTGGACACAAATTGGCACCTTTAAGCCTACCGGTGTGTGCAAGGAGCTGGTGTGCAATGTGCGCCGTGCCCTCGATGCCGAAGGCTTTAACCATGTAAAGATTATTGTTTCCGGTGGCTTTGATGCTGCTCGCGTGGCTGCCTTTGAGGAAATGGGTGTGCCCGTTGATACCTATGCAGTTGGCTCCTCTTTCTTCGATGGTAATATTAACTTTACTGCCGATATTGTTAAGGTTAATGGCAAGGATTGCGCCAAGGCAGGACGCAAATATAATCCGAATCCGAAGATGGAATTAGTTCCATAAGCGCCATAAGCACCGTTATACTTCGTCACAGCTTGCTTATTTGCTCGACGTACTTAAGTACGCCGTCGCTGCATAAGCCGCGCTGTTCCTCGTCTTCCGGCACTTCTGACGCTTATTGGCTTTAAGTCAATTGTTACTTTTTAAGCACTGTGGCTTGTCCTCAGTGCTTTTTGCTCTTTTTTATGATTTAAGGAGGGAAATACTATGAGCTTAAACACCACTCCCGCAGCAGAACGTATCTACATAGGCATCTTTGGCAAGCGTAATGCTGGCAAATCCAGCTTGATTAACGCCATTACTAGCCAAAACCTTGCCATCGTTAGCGAGCAAAAGGGTACAACTACGGACCCTGTTTATAAAGCAATGGAGCTACTACCTTTAGGCCCTGTTATGATTATCGATACCCCGGGCATTGATGACGAGGGCGAGCTGGGTAAGCTACGCATCGACAAGGCTTATCAGGTGCTCAATAAATGCGATATCGTGCTGCTCGTCGTGGATGCACAAGTTGGAATCACCCATGAGGACGAAGTACTGTGGGCTAAGGTTCAGGAAAAGAATCTCCCTGCAATTTTAGTTTTGAATAAAATCGAGCTGTTAGAGGATATGCAAAAGGCGTTGCTCACAGTAAATGCGATGAAGCTCACCAAGCACTGCTTCCTCGTCAGTGCTGAAACCGGAGTGAATATCCGCGAGCTGAAGGAAGCCATCGCCGCACTCAAGCCTAAGGAAACGGAACGCCAGCTGGTGGGCGACTTGCTACAGCCCTTGGACGTGGTTATTCTCGTAACTCCTATCGACAGTGCTGCACCCAAGGGACGCCTCATTCTTCCCCAGCAGCAGGTTTTACGCAATGTTCTGGATAATAATGGCATTGCCATGGTAGTACAGGAAACAGAGCTGGCCCAAGCTCTTTTAAAGCTAGCTGCTCCACCCCGCTTAGTCATCACCGATAGCCAGGCCTTTGCCAAGGTAAGCCAAATCGTTCCGCCCTCCGTTCCCCTCACCTCCTTCTCAATTTTGATGGCGCGCTACAAGGGCAGCCTTTATAATGCAGTAAAGGCTGTGCGCGCACTGGATGAGATCAAGGATGGTGACAAGATTCTTATTAGCGAGGGCTGCACCCACCACCGCCAATGCCAGGATATTGGCACGGTTAAGATGCCCAACTGGATTCGCCAATACACCAAGGCTGAGCCAGATTTTTGCTTTACCAGCGGTACGGAGTTTCCTACTGATTTGAGTGAGTATAAGCTGGTTGTGCACTGCGGCGCCTGCATGCTGAACGAAAAGGAAATGGTGCACCGCAACAAGGTAGCCCTAGCGCAGGGCGTGCCCATGACCAATTATGGCATCGCCATTGCCTATATGCACGGCATTTTGAAGCGCACCGTCGCTCCCCTGCCGGATATTGCTAAGCTGTTAGAGTAGACTTTTGCCTTCGTGTAACGAAACGTTACTCGAAATATATGTTCGCACTAAACACAACACGCTCCCGTACTAAATGTACAGGAGCGTGTATTTCTTTGCTCGTATTTACTTTTTACAGCTTGCTAACGGCTTCCTCACCAAAGATTTTCGCCAAGAGATGCTTCGACTTGCGCTCAACCTCTTCATCAATATAGCCCTGCACCTTAATCAAGGCGAAGGTAATAGCCACAAAATCATCGGTATAGCCCAGCACAGGCATCAAATCCGGCAGGAAGTCCAAGGGTGCAATTAAATAGCCCAAGGCACCCATAATTACAGCCTTAGTAGTAGCAGGCACATCTGGCTTTTGCATCACAAACCACAGCTGCACCGCCTTGTACAAAGCGTTGATACCTATCAGCTTACCATACTTCGTTACCTTATCTAAAAAGCTAGACTCATTATAGTGCTGCTCGTACTTTTGCAGCTCCTTTTCCGTAATTTGGCTTTCGTCAAATTTAGGCTCTGTTTGTTGCTTCTCTTCAGCCATGGCCCGCCTCCCTTCTTGTAGCAAACACTTTATAAAGCGTCCTTAAAGATGCTGCCGCCTACGAACTCGCGCAAAATGGAGTTGTTGGGAATGGCAGCATCGTCAATTTCCTTTACATAATAGAGCATAGTCAAGAGGCGCTGCGCAGTCATAAAGGCCTTGCCCGCTGTGCGGGGCACAGCCTCTAAAAGTGGCACAGCGTACTTTTTCAGTACTGCCAACTCATAAATTAGCGTTGTGTTAAAGACAACATCGGCGCTAGTCTGGAAGGGGAAAATATACTTCTCCTCGCCCTCGCGCACATCTCCCCACCGCAGCAGCGTTGCTTCCGCATCGTGGGAGCGGAACTGACTGTCCCGCACCATGCGACGCAACAGGCGTGCATCGGTAGTATGAATGCGATTGTGCTCGTCAAAGGACATGGGCGTCAGCGCACTCACGTAAATCTTCATTTTTTTATTGGCAGGGATGGACGCCGTCAGCTTCTCGTTCAGGCCATGAATGCCCTCCACTACAAGCACGGAGTTTTCCTGCATTTGCAGCTCGTTACCACGGTATTCCCTAAAGCCAGTACGGAAATTATACTTGGGCATCTTCACGCGTTCGCCAGCCAAAAGCTTTTGCAAATGCTCGTTGAAAAGCTCCAAATCAATGGCATCCAAGCATTCAAAATCATAGCTGCCATCGGGCTTGCGCGGCGAATCCACACGATTGAGATAATAATCATCCATGGAAATAGGCATGGGACGCAGGCCGTTTACCGCCATTTGAATGCTCAAACGCTGCGCCGTAGAGGTCTTGCCGGAGGAAGAAGGCCCGGCAATCAACACCAGCTTCAGCTCGTCCTTGCGCGCAGCAATCATATCAGCAATGCCTGCCAGCTTCTTTTCGTGCAGTGCCTCGGCCACCTGAATAATGCGACCGGCATAGCCCTCTTCAATCAGCTTGTTCAGCTTACCAATAGTGTTGCACTGAATCATGGCGGACCAATCCTCCGCCTCCTGATAGGCCGCATTCAGACGCGGCTTATCCTCAAAGGGCGGCAAATAAGTCCAATCCCCTGTATCGGGATAATTGATAATCACGCCGTCGCCATATGGCAGCAGCTCGAAATTAGGCACATAGCTGCAATCAGGACACATGGGGCCAAAGAAATAGCCAGGTTGGTTTTCCAAATAATAAAGCGACAGCACTGCATCCTCGGGCACCTGCATTAAAAGTGCTTCCCTATCGGAGGTACAGAAGGAGCAAGCCACCTGCATAGCCTCAACCTTGGGCAATCGCTTCAGCGTGATAGGCGTCTTAGCAGCCACCAGCTGGCGCATTTCTGCTTCAATAGCCTTGATATCCTCACTAGTCAGCTTATGACTGGAATGGTCCACGCAATACAGGGCGCTACCCAAGGTATTGCGCACCTCCAGCTCCACATCAGGACGGAGCTTTTTAGTGCTAACTAAAAGCATGAAGAGTAGGGTGCGAGTATAAACACGCATCCCCTCCTCCGTATTTACTTCGATAAAGCCAATGCAGCCATCCTCATAAAGGGGCTTTTGCAAATCAATGGCTTCGTTATTAAAAATGCCTTCGACTACAGGGGAAGCAAAGGTGCCTGCCAAGGATTTAGCAATCTCTAGCAGCGTGCTACCCTCCTCCACCTGACGCAGCTGCCCGTTAGGCAGCTTCCAGGCCAACATTTTATTGCTCCACAGCCTGCATAGCTGCATTAACCTTAGCA
>USBV01000026.1 GCA_900553055.1 uncultured Phascolarctobacterium sp. | reverse complement strand
GTTCAAACAGGGGCCAGTGCCGCCGATCGTTAACATATACCGATTCATAGCCGGGATACAGCTTGATGCCCAGGCAGTGCTTATCGGCGATATAATGCTCAAATTCGCGCGCTGTGGCTTCGGCGTTAGCCTGCGTAATGAGCTCGCTTTGTACGCCCATGCAATAGCCCATATTTGCCGGCTGATTGTAGTGCTCCTCGTCAAAGGGCGCTGCAAGGTCAATAAGCCGCGGGGGCACTCCCCCATAGCGCGAGCTGGTGTACATGGTGTTGCCCATGGCCACGGAAAAAACGATGTTATTTTCTTGACAAATGCGCTGCCAGCAGGCCGCGGTGTTTTCGTAGCCAGCTTTGGCAGCCACCTCGATAAAGCCTTCTTTATCGTAGTAATGCATATGCGCATCAATAATTTGCATTTAGGGAGCCTTCTTTATTAATATTAAGCAGTGCAGCTTAGGCTGCTTCGTTTTCTTTATCCTTGGGCAGGATGAGGTTGAGCACCATTGCTACCAGGAAAACCACTGCCACGCAGTTTTCTGCAAACACATTCTTCACCAAATCCGGAGCAATTTTGAAAATCGCCGGCGCTTGGGTAAAACCAATACCAATGCTCAAAGCCAAGGAGGCAATGGTGATATTGCGATGAGAATTGCCACAGCCGGCAATCATTTGCACGCCGCTCACTACGATGGAGCCAAACATCATCAGCGTGCAGCCACCTAATACGGATTCCGGCAGGGATGCGAGCAGCACGCCCAGGGCCGGGAACAGGCCTGCCAAAATCATGATTACGGCGCCGCTAGCAATAGCAATGCGGTTAACAACCTTGGTCATGGCGATGAGGCCCACGTTTTGGCTAAAGGAGGTAATGGGCATGCAGCCAAAAATAGAAGACAAGCTGCTGACCACGCCATCGCAGGTGATGGAGCCGGCAACCTCTTTTTCGGTTACATCGCGGCCCAGGCCCATAGCGGTCATAGCGGAGGTATCACCAATGGTTTCGGTGGCGGATACCATGAAAATCAAGAAGAAAGCAAAGATAGCGTCGGCATGGAATTCCATGGTGAAGGGCATCAGCTTAGGAATAGCTACCACATCCACGCTAGCAAGACGGCTTAAATCAACCATGCCCATGGCCGCAGCCACAATATAGCCCACCACGAGGCCAAAGAGTACGGAAAGCTGTTTATAGAAAGATTTAGCAAAAATATTAAAGCCGATGCAGCTAAATAGGGTAATGGTGCCCACGATGATGTATTTGGCATCGCCAAAATTGGGGTTGCCAAAGCCGCCGCCAAAGGAATTGGCGCCCACTGCCAAAAGGCTGAAGCCGATGGAGGTTACCACGGTTGCAGACACGATGGGCGGAATGAGTCGACGCCAGTACCTAGCGCCCAGGCCCAAAATACCCTCTAAAATACCGCCCACGAGCACAGCGCCCATGATGCCGCCGTAGCCGTATTTGCTGCCAATAACGCAGGCGATGGAAACAAAGGTGAAGCTAATGCCCATGACTATGGGCAGGCCGCTACCAATGCGCCATACCGGGAAGAGCTGGATTAAGGTGCCGATACCGGCGATGAGCATGGCGGATTGCACCAGCGCTCCGCTTTGCTCCACAGGCATTTTAATTACGCCTGCCACAATCAAAATGGGCGCAATATTGGCTACGAACATCGCCAAAATATGCTGCAGGCCAAAAGGAATAGCCTTACCCACGGAAATCTTACCATCTAATTCATAAATCGCATCTACAGCCTTCTTATTTTCCATATTAATTCTCCTTGCGGAACTGAATGGTGTGCGTAGCAGCATCCATTTTATCGATTATAGCCAAGGAATGCAGGTTGATGCCCATTTGACGCAGCTTGTCGCCGCCGCCCTGAAAGCCCTTTTCGATAGCCACGCCAATGCCCTCCACGGTACCACCGGCTTGGCGCACGATGTCCATTAGGCCTTCTAAAGCGCAGCCATTGGCCAAAAAGTCGTCAATAATGAGCACGTGGTCGTTTTTGTTGAGATATTTTTTGGAAACTACCACGTCATTGGTTTTGCTATGGGTATAGGAATAGATTTGTGTAAAATACACATCCTTATCCATATTGCTGCCGCTGGATTTTTTGGCAAAAACCACGGGAACCTCGAAGAACATAGCGGCCACGCTGGCAATGCCAATGCCGGAAGCTTCGATTGTGAGAATTTTGTTGATGGGACGGTCTGCAAACTGGCGCTTAAACTCCTTGCCCAGCTCGGCGATAAAGGGCACGTCAATTTGGTGGTTCAAAAAGCTATCCACCTTAAGCACGTTGCCGCTTTTAATCACGCCGTCCTTAAGAATTTTTTCCTCCAATAATTCCATCCAAACCCCTCCGTTTGTTAAAATTTTCCTTATAATGGTACCCTATATTCTATCACATTACAGGATGCGGGTAAAGCTAAAACAGGCAAAATGTGAATATTCCTCGCGTCTTGGGCGAGAACGTTCACTTTTTCCTTGTTTACGCGCTTTCTTCGCGTTATATAAGCCAAAAAAGCCTCCTGATTAGGTTCAGGAGGCTTAGCTTTGGTAAGAATAAGCTTATTTAACTTCGCTTTCTACGCGCGCCAAAATAAAGCACAAATCGCTGAGACGATTCAAGCAGATGAGCACGTTGGGGTTAACCTCTTCGGTTTCGGCCAAGCGCAGCAGGCAGCGTTCTGCACGACGGGTTGTGGTGCGAGCGATATCGAGAGCAGCTGCAGCTACAGTGTCGCCGGGGATGATGAAGTGGCCCAGGGGTGCCAACAGCGCATCAAATTTATCGATAGTGCTTTCAAACAGCTTCACATGCTCTTCCTTGATATAGGGCTCGGGCAGGTTAAGGCTAGCGATATCAGCCATCACGCTCATCAGCAGCTTTTGTACGTTAAAAATGGTTTCCTTAACGTCGTCGCGGGTTGCTTGGGCACGAGCAAGGCCCAGGGCGGAGGTGATTTCATCCACAGTGCCATAGGCTTCTACGCGCAGGGATTGCTTGGGTACGCGTTCGCCGGTGTAGAGGCCAGTGGTGCCCTTGTCGCCGGTACGAGTGTAAACAGCAGCTTTTTTCATATTAATCATCCTTTCGTCAATCAAAAATATGTGAGAGTTATAGTTTAAACAACAAACCCCTTGTTATCTAAAATATAAGCCCCACTAAAACAAGAACCCCCATGTAATGGAAAGCAACATGGGGGTTGAGTTTTAGAAAGAGCAGCTTAAATTAGCAGATTTCTTCGGGTTTAAACCAGTTAGCGATTTCGCGAGCAGCAGCTTCCGGAGAGTCGGAGCCGTGAACGATATTTTCGCCGATGGTCAGAGCATAGTCGCCACGGATGGAGCCAGGAACAGCTTCCAGCGGGTTGGTAGCGCCGTTGAGTTGACGAACAGCTTTAATAGCGTTTTCGCCTTCGATAACAGCAGCAACCAGCGGAGAAGAAGTGATGAAGTCAACCAGTTCGCCAAAGAAGGGTTTTTCTTTGTGCTCAGCATAGTGGGTTTCTGCTACTTCTTTCGGAGCAACGATCATTTTCAGAGCAACGATTTTCAGGCCTTTTGCTTCAAAGCGAGCCAGGATGTTGCCTACCAGGTTTTTCTTTACGCCGTCGGGTTTTACCAGAATAAAAGTCTTTTCAATAGCCATTGGAATCTCTCCTTATTTACTGTAATATTTTTATCTAACAGATTGTCTATAAAGCACCATCTACTTCGTCATGGCTCCTAGTAGTATTATTAATACGCCGTCGACGCCATTCCTCGTATCTGGCACTTTCTAGCCAATCACATTATTCCCAAACTATATTATACTAAATATAGTCCCTTTTGCCAACAATTTTACACTAATTTATCCTTAGCGCATAGCACGGGCTTGCTCGCGGAGCAGGCGCACACGCTCTTCTGTGGGCGGGTGAGTGCTGAATAATTGTCTCATATTCACTCCGGAGAAGGGGTTGATGATGAACATATGCGCAGTAGCTTCGGTAGCGCCAGGCATTACGCGACGTCTAGCAAAGGCTTCAATTTTTAACAGTGCGTCGGCCAAAGCGTTGGGGTTACCGCACAGCTCGCCGCCGGATTTATCAGCCATGTATTCGCGGGAGCGGGATACGGCCATTTGAATCAAAGCTGCGGCCAGGGGAGCCAAAATCATGACCAAAATGGTGGCAATGGGGTTGCGGCTTTCGCCGTTTTCGTCGCGGCCACCGCCAAGGAACATGCCCCATTGAGCAATGGTGGAGATAGCACCGGCCATGGATGCGGCCACAGTGCTAATCAAAATATCGCGGTGCTTAACGTGGCTCAGCTCGTGCGCCAATACGCCGGCCAATTCGTCCTCGTCCAAAAGGTCGGCCAGGGCGGTGTTCACAGCCACGGCAGCGTGCTCCGGATTACGACCGGTGGCAAAGGCGTTGGGCACGGGGCTGTCGATTACGTATACCTTGGGCATGGGCAGCTTAGCGCGGTCGGCCAAGCGTTTTACGATGGCATAAAGTCTAGGGGCGGTGCGAGCGTTAACCTCTTCGGCGCGATAGTGGGCCAACACCATTTTATCGCTGTTCCAATAGGTAAAAAAGTTCATGACCACGCCAAAAACCAGCATGATGGTCATGCCCTGCAAGCCGCCAAAATAGTCACCAATGGCCATGAGCAGCATGGTCATCAGCGCCATAAGCATAGCTGTTTTCATTAAAAATTTTCCTCCTCAAGCAAAAACAAATTCATTAGGGCAGTGCATTCCTTTGCGATGCTCTTTTTATTATATCAAGAGCAGGCTTATTTTTCAATTTGCTCTTTGATAGATGTCAACATATTTTCACTGTTTTCACGAACTTTTTTCTTTAGGATGGGATTGAGCAGGCCGGCAATCATGGGAATGCCAAACTCAAAATCCACGGATAGCGTAATCTCGCACTCCTCGCCCTGGGGCACGATGTTCCACTCGCCCTCCATTTTCTTTAAATCGCCTTCGGTTTGGGCGTAGGTAATTCTATTTTGCTCCGGGTAGAAGGTGTCGCGCTCGGTCCAAATAATTTTGCGGCCATCCACATTGCTCACCCAGTGGGAAATAGTGTAGTTTTCGCCGCGCTCTAAGATTTCTACGCTCACCAAATCCTTCATAAAATTAGGATAGGCGGCCATGTCCTTAACGATGGCGTAGATTTTTTCAGGAGTGGCTTTAATATTTTTCTTAATTTCAACATATGGCATAATTAATATTCTCCTTCATAATAATCGTTCAGAAGGTACCAGATACGAGGCGCGGCGACGACGGCGTATAAATAATACTCCTAGGAGCCGCAACGAAGTAGATGGTGCCTTATGGACGATTATCGATTATAAATCTTCGATGACGTCTGCAGTTTGCGCTACAGCATCACGGAACTCTTCTAATACATGGTCGATAACTTCCTTAGGCATCACCAGCGGCGGCTCCATACGAATAACCTTGGGATTATTCAGCGTATAGGCCACGATGATGTGCTTCATAATCATCAGGCTCATCAGCATGCCGCCCGCGCCCTCCTTGCTGAGCTCAATGCCCAGCATCATACCGCGGCCGCGCACTGCGGTAACCACGCTGGGGAATTCCGCTGCAATTTTTTCCAGGCCCACCTTTAGATACGCGCCTGCTTCGCGTCCACGGCGCAGAATATCCTCCTCCTTGATGGTCCGGATAGCAGCTACGCCGGCAGCGCAGGCCAATTGGTTACCGCCAAAGGTGGAGGTATGCAAAAACGGTGCTTCAATAAGTCCCTGCCAAGCGCGCTCGGTACCAATGATGGCGCCAATGGGCATCACGCCGCCGCCCAAGGCCTTGGCACAGGCCATCAAATCAGGCTCCACGCCATCAGCGTTCACGCCAAACCAATCACCGGTGCGGCCAATACCGGTTTGCACCTCGTCGGCAATGAGCAGAGCTCCCTTGGCCTCGCAGATTTCCTTGGCTTGGCGCAAATAGCCTGCCGGGGGCACAATGATGCCGCCCTCGCCCTGAATCGGCTCTAAAATAACGGCCGCAGTATCCTCGTCCACTGCCGCTGCCAGCGCCTCTGCATCGCCATATTCCACATGGGTGAAGCCGTTTAAGAGTGGCTTAAAGGGCTCGCGATACAAATCACGTCCGGTAGCAGTGAGGCTGCCAAAGGTTTTGCCATGGAAGGCGTTTTTAGCGGCCACAAATTTGCTCCTTTTAGTAGCCAAGCGAGCGATTTTTAAACAGCCCTCCACCGCCTCGGTGCCGCTGTTCACAAAAAAGCTGTATTGCAGCGCGCCGGGGGTAATTTCGGCCAAGGCTTCGGCTAAATCGGCCATGGGGCGGTTAAAGAGCACCTTGCCGCACATGGGCATGGCGTGCAGCTCGCGCTCCACTGCCTCCACCACCTTGGGATGACGGTGCCCCAGCGCAAACATGCCGTAGCCGCCGAGGCAGTCGATAAACTGCTGGCCATTGCTATCGGTAATCGTCCAGCCGGAGGCACTGGCCTCTACGCTATCCAAGCCCATGAAGCGAAACAGCTTGGCTTGGGCCGGGTTAATATACTTTTCATATTTAGCAATTGTTTCATCCACAAACATTTTTCCAACCTCTTTAACTTAATATTATCGTAAGGCTTACAGCCACTTCGTCATCAATACTATATTATTATACCACAAACTTGTGAGAAAACTGTAAAAAATGTGGCAAAAAAAGCTCTGGCAGCTGCGAAATACACAGTTCTGCCAGAGCTTTTGCTTAGGGAAAACTTACTAGAAGCAAAGGTTTATTACTTCTTCAATTGAATCAGAGCATTTGCCAAATCCACAATGGAGAACAAACCCTTTTCTTCTTTAGCCTCATCCATCTCCTTATCAATATCCACGAAAAAATCGCGCAAGGGGCATTCAAAAACTTCCCCCAACTTAATCAAATTTTCCAAGGTACAATGACTGCGACCGCACTCGATGTTGCTCATATGTGCTTGGCTAATGCCAACCTTAGCAGCAGTTGTTCTTTGGGACATGCGCTTGCCGATGCGTATATATTTGATTCTAGAACCCACTAACTCAGTTTTTGCGCTCATGGCTAACAATTCCTTTTTATTTGGCAATTCTACTACCGTAATTGTCACGGTTTTGATAATTAACCCTTACACGCTCAATCTTGTTAGCATCATTATCCTTGCCACTGATGCGGTCCACACGAATTCGAGCAATCTCGCTTTCAAACTCTTTCACGATATCCCTATTTAATATTGTGCCCTTTAACATGGCCTTGTATAGCATGGAAGCATATTCATATCTGGTTAAACTGCGTTCCCCACCGAAAGTGCCATCAGGATATCCATCTATAATGCCTGCTTGTACCAAGCCATTAATATACTCATAGGCCCAATGATTTTCAGGAACATCTGCACTCCTTCACCCTTTACAGCATCATTACCAACCAGCTTGTTGACAAGAGCAGTCAATTGGGCAATTTGTTGATCCTGTTTGGCCACATGACTGCGTAGTTCAATAATCTCCCTTGCCATAGCAGTGCGGCTATTGCTAACGTTATTGGTCCGATCCAAAGCAAAGCTCAAGCCTACGTTAACCATATTTTCATCGTTGCCATAGGTTCCGCCAACGCTCATCATGACTTTTTCGTTAGGACGATAGAAAGCGCCAATGGCTGCCGCATTTTGTCCAGCATAATTGCCCATGCCCACTGCAAAGCTCAGCTTGTCATCAGGGTCGAAGTCCATCGGATGCAATGCTGCTAAAGCGGCAGCGCCAGCACCAACCTTATTTACTCTGCTACCAAGCTTACTGATTCTGTTATCCAGACTATTGATATTGGCAGTATTTTGGTTAACCTGTTGATTAGTAGCATAGAGCTGGCTGCCATTGACAGCATCCTTAGAGGTTTCAGAAAGCTCACCAGCTGCTACATTAGTAATGTTCTGGTCATTAGCATTTATACCATTTTCGCCAATATAGGTTTTACCATCAAATTGCACGCCCGCATCACCAATGCTGGTCTTGCCGGCAGTGACGTTTTTAGCAGTAATACTACCTTTTTCGCCTTCGATAATAACATTACCAAGATTAATTTTTTGTTTGTTCAGAGCAAGTGCATAGTTTGTACCGCCATCACTATTGGGGGACTCACTGATAGTGATATTGGTATCAGCATTGGATACGGTATTATGAGCAGTAGCCTTTTGGCTAACATTCTGCAAAGCTTGGTTGAGTTTACCAATAGCAGTTGTGGTATCATCACCGTTTACGATATCTCCCTTAGCAACATTAAGGTATTGCAAATCGCCAACCTTATCGTTCAGATTGTTAACAGCATCGACCACGGTGGTTACATTGGATTCTGAATTCTTCAAATCTGCATCCAACTTGGATACATCACCTAAATCGCTAGCTTTAGCAACATCAGTAATCTTCACTTTACCGGTAACGCTGCCGCTACCATCAACAACATCAATGGAAACGCCCTGGGACTTATTGCCTTCTTCATCTAAGGAAACTTCACCAACTTGATAAACACCACTCTTGATATGTGTATCCCCAGCAGCAACAGCATCACGTAATTGGCCAACATTTACAGCGTCTGTATCGTCTACACCAGCTGCTACGTTAGTAATCTTGCTGCCCAATACATTCAGGCCACCAGCGATTGCTGTGCCATCAGCATTAACAACAAGTGCGTTTTTTCCTGCGGAAAGGCTTACCCCAGCTCCGGTCACTACGAAATTACTGCTTCCTTTAGTAACGCTTAATCCGCCACTAGTGGCTAAGAATCTTCCATCGTCACCCAATTTGCTATCCACAGTGCCATCGGCAAATACTGTGAAGTTTCCATTGGCTGCTCTAAAGGTACCATCACCAGCTGCGCTGATTACACCGTCTGCAAAAATTGCTCCGCCGTCATTGGTTATTGCATATTTATCCCCAATGATTTGTCCATTGCTGATAAGCACATTGCCAACACTACTCTTACCTAACAAGCTACCATCATCACTATCGCTGCCAAGAGTTACGTTATTGTCCAAATTAACTGTATACTCATTTTTGCCACCATCAGTATTAGATTCCACACTGATATTCTTTCCAGCCAGCACTTTGGTATTAGCACCAGCTGTTGCAGCATATTCCTTCAATTGACCAAGGTTAACAGCGTCTGTATCAGCTTCGCCAGCTGCCAAACCAGTGATTTTTTGGTTATTCATTGTAATACCAGTATTGCTAATGCCAATGCCACCAATGGTTGCGGTATTAGCTGTTACGCTAGTGAATACCACATCATCAGTTGTCGACACTACATATTTGCCATCAACATTTTGAACGGCAATATTTGTACCAGCCGTTGTTTCAATTGCGTTAATGGATACTTCACCAGTGGTTGCATCAACACTTACAGAGGCAGCACCAGTGCCATTGAAATTCACTGTATCACCTAACGCAAATTTCTTGGTATTAGTACCATCGCTTACACTAAACCCTTTAGCTATTTCTGTAGCATTTTTAGTGATGTTTTGCGTATTCTTTGTAATATTATTAGTATTAGTAGTTATATTATTTGTATTTGTAGTGATATTGCTAGTATTAGTTTCCACTTGACTATTAACAGCTCTCAACTTAGTTGCACTAGCAATATCAGTAATGGTAACTTCATTCTCATCAGTATCCTTGATTTTGTAATCAAAGCCCATACCGTCTTCTGCTGATGTTCTTGATGAGTTGGCAGAATCCAAAGTAGTATCCTTAGCATTGATTGTATAAATCTTTTGACCATCCGTACCATGAGTTGAAGTTACAGTAACATTATCGCCTGCTTTAACCTCAGTCTTAGATGCTGCTACTTCACTACTGGTTACGATACCATTGATGACAACTTTCTCATTAATATCTACACCATTATTTTGCATATCCAGTGTCACTGAACCATTATTTACAGTATATGTACCTGCTTTAACTTGATAATCATTAATATCGTATGAAGTACCATTAACCGTAATCGAACTGAGTCTATCCGCACTGTTTTTAGCTACACTTACTCTAGAACCAGTAATCAAATCAAATGATGTAGTACCATCTCCTACAGTTAATACAGTGTCATTATCGGTATCTACTTTAGTAGCAAAGCTAATTGAATTTTCAATTGATGTCCCATTGTTCTTCTCTAAGCTAATGGATTTATTAGAGCTATCAACTGTAAACTTCTTGATTGATGCATTGTTTAACTGTTGCACATTAACAGCGTCAGAATTCTCAGTACCAGCTGCTAATCCAGTGACTTTTTGGCCATTCATATTGATGCCAGAACCACTGATTACAACGCCATTAAATCCTGTAGTTTTACCAACGGTAACTTTGTTGAATTCAACTTCATCGTTAGTTTTTACAGTATATTTAATGGTTCCATTTTCTTGATTATCTGCAGAAACAGTAATATTTTTACCAGCAACAGTAGTATTTTGTGTATTGGTGTCGGTTCCACTGATATTCACAACGCCGTTTTCACCAGTACTAATCTGAACACTGCCTCCTTGAACAAATTTTAAGCCATCGCTCAAGGATACTGATTTGGCTTCTTCATTATTTGCCTTATACCTAATACTTACAGAATTTGCAACTGCACTCGGAATTATGGAAATTTGATTGCCATTATTTGAATCTATAGTAATACCAGTTCCAGCTGTGTATTTAGTATCGGTATCTACAAACTCCATGATACGGCTATCGGAGCCAGTAATTTTATATTTTTTCACAACATTACCAGTACCATCTTCGGAACTGATAGTGTAGGTAGTGTTGGTATCTACGCCACTGAGTGCGTAATCTACACCATTTATAGTTAGTTTGGTTAAATTGCCATCGCTAGTTTCGGCTGAAACTCTAGACCCTGTTACTAAATCAATCTTACTATTTGCATTTCCCTGCTCAGCAATAGTCACAACAGTATCACTGCCTTGATCCGCTGTTCTAGTAACAGTAATACCAGGAATCAAATTCCCTTTTTTATTTTGTAAATTAATGGTACTACTCTCTCCATTAACTACAGTCTTTACGACATCAGCATCTGCCAAAATTGCATCTTCATTATGAATGTCAGCTAGTATATTATTAAATTGACCAACTGTCATACTGCCAATGGTAGAGTTAGGATCAGACATCTCACCTCCCCATACGGTAGACCATGTTTTACTATTTTCATCGTAAGCAGTAATTAAAATCTCATTATGTAAACCATACACAGGTCCAGTATATACTTCCTTACCATTAGGGCTCGTCAAGAAAACACCTAATTTGTTGTCTATATTATATACATTTTCAAAAGCAACTTGCTTTCCATTAAATTCATAATATCCAGTTGTTTTATTGTAATTTACTTCTTGAAAGTTCTTTGAAAAGTTTTGACCATCAGGAGTATAGTCCAGTCCAACATCTTCCCATTCATTATTGCGAAGAATAAAATAATTATAAGAACGTTTAGTTTCTATACCACCAGAATTGCTCACACCAGCATAATTGTCGTATGAAAGTAAATGTAATGAATCTTCATTAACTGCTGTTTTAATCTTAGTGTCAGAAATACCACTTAATCCTCGAATTACCAAACCCTTTGTAGATTCTGTAGATGCAGAATCTTTTAATTTATAAGGAGACACTTTTAATCCGGTATCAGCTCCTTCAAAATATTTAGCATCAGTTTCTACTTTAAGACCATAGCCATCTCTAACCCAATATAAAGCATCCTGGTCACCTGATATTTGAATTTTAGTTAAAATATATTTATATCCACTAATACGAACTGAGTCACCAACATGTTTTCTACCATCGTTTATGTATAGTCGGTCACCTTCTTTAAAATGAGTTGCTTCAATAGCTATATAATTATCTCTAGTGGCCTCTTCAATCTTTGCCGCAGTCACCGGCGCATGCATACCAGCCATGCTAAATACCCCAGCTGCAATCAAAGTAGCTAGCAATTTTTTAGTTGAACAGCTTTTGCTTTGCCTTTTAGTCAATTCAGATACTACAACATATGCATTTCGTGCTTCACTCCAAATAACTTTAAAGATACGATTCATAAGAAATACCTCCCTAATTTCTAATTATTTGAAAACTTTAAAAATACACGGTGCTAGAAATTTTGTAAAGACGCCAAACGTCTTAGGTGTAGATAATCTTATATTGCTTATAATAATATTTTTATTAAATTGATAATACGCGAATTAATCCATTCTTAGCCTAAAATGTCGATTTAGTTATATTTAAATTTAATTGTACTTATATTTTAGTACTTGGCTCCCCTCCCGTCAAGACATATTGTTACAAATTCTTTTTTTCGGCTCGCAGAACACGTTTTTCGCAGGCAAAAAGCGTACTCCAGACGTGCAAGCTAGCAAAATAAAAAAATCCTGACAACACTGTATTTCAAGTGTTATCAGGATTAATAGTTTGATTTCAATATTCAAATTTCCATTCTCAGATGTTCTAACCACATCACACCCATCAATAAAGCAGTTTGTTTACGGATACAAAGGTAATGCCGCTCTTTTTAAATTCCTCGGCATAAAGCTGCCAGCATTTGGCCGTGTTGGGGCGAGCATGGCAAATGGCTATGGCACTGCCGTTCTTTTCGGCCATGGCAAAGGCTTTATAAATTTGCTTGCGGATATCCTCCACATTGCTGCTGTTATCAAGGAAAATATCATTGCGGGCAGTAGCCACTCCCATTTGCTTAGCCATATCGCGTGCTATAGAGGCAGAATTAGTTCTGCTATCCACGAAAAAGATATTTTCGTTCTTCAGCACCTGTAGTACCGCCTTCATGGTAGCTTTATCAGCTGTGGCCTTAGAGCCCTGATGGTTGTTGACGCCTACCACGCCCGGCAGGCTGTTTAAATGCTTGTGCACCAAGGCCTGTTGCGTACTAGCGCTGGTGCCAGTCATCACAGTGCGGCTCCCCTCGCTCATCGCATTGCGGCTTAAGGGCTCCATGGGCAGATGCAGCATGGGAACCTTACCCCTACTCTTAACCATCTCAAGCACATCACTGGAAAACTCTTTGTTCGGCAAAATAGCGTAGCTAAAGGGCAAGCCAGTGTTGAGCAAAGTGCGCACAGTGCTCATATCAGCACCGCAATCATCTATAATAACAGCTAATTTACCTTGGTACTGCCTCACCTCAGGAGCAGGCTCCTCAGGTAAATCCTTAACATCCTTATCCTTTTTCTTTAAATTGCCATTGTGGAAAAAGACGATGGTGTCGGTCATAAAGCTTTTGCTACCCGAGCCAGCCTTCACACTAATGCCCACCTGAGCTTTAAAGGCATCCCATTTTTTATATTTGGTCATGCTGCCCGAGATATAGGTTAAGCCTGCTGCCTCTACCTTATTCTTAAGCCATTCGCCAGCGCCAGTCACACTAGTGCTATTGGGCACGCCCACCGCCAAATTACGCTGGTTAATTTGTACCTTGGCGCCCGATTCTTCAACCTCCACGTTCTTTTTAGCGCGGTCGTTTTCAATCAGCTGCCAATTATCCTTTTGCAAAAGGATATTATCCACCAAGCGCTGCGCTTCGATGGACTCATCTAATAGATTAACCTCTTTTACAGGAGCATTGCCCTTGCTATCGCCGACATCCTTTTTGCTGCGGTCGTTGGCATAAAACATGCCGCAAGCCACTGCCAAAATCGCGATAATGCCAATTAGGCACAGGATAACGTATTTCCCGCCGGAGGAACTTTTCCTTCTTCTTGTTGCCATAAAATTGCTCCCTTCTCCTGCACTTACGCACGGGGATGAGTTTTATCATAAACCTCACGCAAACGCTCTACATCCACATGGGTATAAATTTGCGTGGTCGAAATATCTGCATGACCTAAAAGCTCCTGCACCACTCTTAAATCGGTGCCGTTGTTTAATAAATGTGTGGCAAAGGAATGGCGCAGCATGTGGGGCGTCACCTTTTTGGTGATGCCGGCGCTCTTGGCATATTCGTTGATGAGCTCATTAACGCGCTGCCGCGTCATGGGGCCACCCCAATCGGTCACAAACAGCTCCTCTACCTGCTCCGCTGCCTTGTTTTGCTCGGCATGCAGCAGCTGGGGCCGCACAAAGTTAATATAATGCTGCAAATATTGAATCGCCTTACGGCCCAGGGGAATCATGCGCTCCTTGGAGCCCTTGCCGCTGGCAATAACGTATTCCCTTTTTAAATCCACTTTTTTGAGTAAAATTTTTACTGTTTCCGAAACGCGCATGCCCGTGGCATACATGGTTTCTAAAAGGGCTTTATCGCGATACCCTGTGAGCGTGCCCAAATTGGGCTGGTCTAAAATGGCTTCCATTTCCTGGATGCTCAAAAATTTGGGTAATCGTTGGCTTTTGGTCGATGCCTCTAAGGACTCCGCAGGGTTTTGCTCAAGATAGCCCTCGTTCACTAAAAAGCTGTAAAAGGCTTTAATCGCCGCCAGCTTGCGGGCCAGCGTCGCCGGCTTG
>USBV01000025.1 GCA_900553055.1 uncultured Phascolarctobacterium sp. | reverse complement strand
ATACTGTCCGGCGGTGACATACTGCCCGTAGCTCACGCCGATGGAGCTATCGCTACCCTTGGCATCCTGCTGCACACTGCCACAGCCTGCCAAAAACAGGGCCATGCAGCCTATAATTAGAAAAATTATTTTTTTATTCATTATGCACCTATCAATCTAATATTTTCGTCCTCATAAGCTATTATACAGCAAAAAAGAGCTGCTGCACACATTGCTTCAGCTCTTCTTCTACCGAATTAGTCAACAGAAATCAGCTCATACTTATCGTTGCCCATTTTTAGCTCACGCATAGCTGTCAACTGATGCAAGCCATGACGTGATTCAATACGCTCTACCAAATCCATATTATTCATTTCAGCATAAACCAAATCTACAGACGCTTGGTCAATGGCCAGAATATCTGTAGAAGCCAGAATGCCGATATCGGGAATAGTTGGTTCAGCAGCGATAACTCCAGCACAATCACAATCCACAGACATACGCCTTAGTACATTAATATAAACGATATGCTTGCCAAAATAATCAATGGTAGCTTTAGCAGATTCTGCCATGTTTTCCATTAAAGCTTCTTTAGCCGGCCAAGCATTCCAATCCGCAGGCAAATTATCCTTATCCACACCATGAACCTGTGCCTTACCAATACGTCCATCTGCACAGCCAATTGCTATATTTTTCATAGATCCACCAAAGCCACCCATAGCATGGCCCTTAAAATGTGTCAAAACAAGCATGGAATCATAATTTACTATGTTTTTACCCATGGACACAGTCTTAAAATGCTTTCCTCCTCGCACGGGCAACTCTACAGTACCATCAGCATCCATTATATCCACTGGGCAAAATGTCCAACCATTAACCTTTAAGGTTTCTAAATGCCCTTCCGTTGTATAACGGTCACCTTGGTAAAGAGTATTGGTTTCCACGATCGTGCTGTTAGGAATCTGAGCCTGCAGTGCCTGTACCATGTCTCTCGGCAGAATATTGGGTCCATGCTTTTCGCCTGTGTGAAGCTTAATCGCCACCTTGCCATAAATACTCTCGTTAATCAAATTATAGAGCATAATTAAATGCTTTGCATCAATTTTTTTGGTAAAGTATACCTTGGCATGGGAACCAACAAACTGCATTCCTGTCTCTAACTTTGTGCTACCAACTACTGGTGCTTGTGCTAAAAGTTTATCCATATTCATTAAACCTCCTGTAGCTACGACCGCCGAGGTTAAGCCAGCCAGCTTAAGAAAATCACGCCTTTTCATATAATGCATTTCCTCCTAAAGTTTAACTCAACTATTCAGAAAAACAATTCTGTAATTATTAGCTTACAACTTTAACTGCACTCTAAGTCAAGAGCTTTCTAAGATGCAAGCAATAATTTGCACAGCACTAAGCTCAGCTCATAAAGTACAACCATAGGCAGAGCTAAAAGGCTTTGCGTAATAATATCAGGTGTTGGCGTAATAAAGGCGGCCAAGATAAAGGCTGCTAAAATCACATGCTTGTGATATCTTCCCAAGGCATGCACTGGCAAAAGCTTTAGGTAGGCCAGAAGCAAAAGCACTACCGGAATATTGAAGACAAAGCCAAAGGGTACTACCAGCATTAGCATAAAGTCTAAATAGCTCTCCATGGAAATCAAAGGGTTAACATGCCCATTGCCAAATCCTAAAAAGAATTCCACAGCTCTAGGAAATACAAGATAATAAGAAAAGAGCATCCCTCCAAGAAAAAGCACTATAATTATGGGAATAGTACAGAGAGCATAATGCTTTTCCCGCAAGGTTAATGCCGGTCTTACAAAGCTGTACAGCTGGTAAAGCACCATGGGCGCAGCTAGTATCAAGCCAGCTAGTAAAGCGATTTTTAAGTAGACCATAAAGGCCTCGGCCGGACGCAAATAATATAATTGACCTACTGGAGCAGTCAACGCCTCAATAATCTGCTCCAGATAATAAAAGCTCACAGCAGTTCCTGCTACTAAAGCAGCTCCAGCCTTGAATAAACAGCTTCGCAGCTCCGTCAAATGCTCTGCCAAGCTCATGTCCCTATCAATATTGTCTCGCCACGGCTCCGCTGTTAGCTTAACCTCCATGCCATCCATTTGCCTACACCTTTATTCTCCCTTGCCCGTTTCCATAGCTTTTTCTTCCGTAATTTCCGGCTTTACGTCGTTGAGAGCCGTTTTGAATTCACGCATGCTCTTACCAATGGCCTTACCCACATCGGGCAGCTTGCCCGGCCCAAAGAATACCAAGCCAATCACTAGAATCAAAAGCAGCTCCGGTAAACCTAATCCAAACATCTTCAATACCTCCTAACTTTTCTTATTAATATATTTACAGCTGCCTAACCACAGCAGCATGCTGATGCTAGTCACACAAGTACCACCGCAAGCCCCACAGCTACCAGTGCAGGCTGGCAAAGCATTGCTAGTTAAGGGAGCAACAATGGCGAAAAAACTAGGCCAAGTGCTGACCATAGCTTGAGGAATGAGAACTGAGCCAGCAGCTCCAGCCGTCATATAAAGCTCGCGCAAATTATTCTTGAACATCGTGCTTAGCCACCTCCCTGTGCAAACCATTGGTATAGGCAATCGCCTTACGAGGGCATGCTTGCCTGCACTGACCACAGACGATGCAGTGATGGCGATTTATCTGTGCTTTGCCTTGAGTTATCGAAACTGCTTGCATAGGACATTTTTTTCTGCACAAGCCACAGCCCACGCATAACTTTTTATCAACCTGCATCCCAAAGGCCCCCGGAACAAGCTGCCCTAGCACATGCATGAGAGAACACATTGTCCCCACCGGACAAAGCAAATTGCAGTAGCCACGCCCACCTTTTGTAAAAAGGCCTAAAAATATATTGCTTACCACAAAGGTCATGAGCAGGGAAAGGGAGCTACTTAATAACTGCCCGGTATGCAAATAGCCTACAAAAATTTCTAAAGCATAATAATTGCAATAGCTACAGGGAATGCCCAAGCCTAAGATGATCGAACCAAGAAAGCCTAGGAAAAAGCCATACCGCAGGGGCACAAGCGGCACTAGCTGTGCCCAATTAATTTTATATTTATCAGGTAGCAGCCTGCTTAAATATTCACTAAAGGCTCCTGCAGGGCAGAGCCAGCCGCAAAATAGCGGACCGAACCACAGAGAAACTACAATTAGCAATAGACAAAAGCATAGTGAGGTCGGCCCGCTGTATTGCCACTGCCCAGTCAGGATGTTAGCCAAGGGAATGCGAGCACAGGGCACATGAATTGAAGTAAAGCCTGTTTCCACAAGAAAACTACTAGTTATTCTTTGAAACAGCATAAAGGGCTCGTAGAATAATAGGAATCCAAGTAAATAGCCAATTACATGCCAAGCTTTTTCAGCCATGTGCTAACTTCTCCTTGAGCACTGCGTGCACTGTTGCCGGACAAGCACAAGCTCTCTTGAATGTCGGACTTGGGTAACAGGTTGCGTAAATCGCTAGCACAACGCTGTTCACCACCGCCGCCATGGGTAAAGAAGGGAGCAATTTTTTTGCCATCCAAATTAAATTTTTCTGCAAAGGTAGCGATCAGCATGGGATAGCTCCCCCACCAATTGGGATAACCTAAAAACACCATATCGTATTGCTCCATATTAGGAATTGCAGTTTTAATTGCAGGACGTGCATTACTTTGCTGCTCCTGCTTAGCCTTAGCCACAGTTACATCATAGGTTTCAGAGTAAGGAACTTCAGGTACGATAGGGATTAAATCACCACCAGCCTGTCTATGAATCTCTTCGGCTAAGGCCTTAGTATTGCCACTATAAGAATAATAGGCAATTAAAATTTTTTTACCAGTTTTAGAATCCATAACTTGTTTTGCTCCTTCATTTACAGTTGTTGCGGCTGTTTGGGCAGATGTGGCACTGCTAGAGCCGCAGCCCATGCACATAGCGGCCAATGCAGCCAAGGAAATGC
Source organism: uncultured Phascolarctobacterium sp. (assembly GCA_900553055.1). GTDB lineage: Bacteria > Bacillota > Negativicutes > Acidaminococcales > Acidaminococcaceae > Phascolarctobacterium_A. The sequence continues at coordinate 10,630 of USBV01000025.1, read as the reverse complement.
CGGTAGTCTTCAAAAAATCGCGTCTGTTCATTAGTTTTCCTCCTCACTTGTCTAATTAATATATAGCCACCCATAAGGACAACTCCAGCATACCTCTTCAAGTTTGCTCTAAGTCAAGTGACTAATTTTTGAAGCCCTAAAACGCTAAACTACATAAATTATTATTTCAAGAGTCTATACTCCTTTTCAGCCACTGGTTCGCACCATTCATTGCGTGTATTTTCACCAGGAACCTCAATAGCCAAATGGGCAAACCAGCTATTGGGAGCAGCACCATGCCAATGCTTCACTCCAGCAGGAATATTCACCACGTCACCCGGCAATAATTCCCTTGCTTCCTTGCCCCATTCCTGATAATAACCCCGTCCACCGGTAACCAAAAGAATTTGTCCACCACCCTTATCGGCATGATGGATATGCCAATTATTGCGGCAGCCCGGCTCAAAGGTCACATTGCCAATCACCACCTGCTCTAAGGAAAGCATATTTAAATAGCTCTGTCCTACGAAATATTTGGCATAAGCATCATTTTTAGCTCCTCTTGCAAAAACGGTAGTAAATTCCTGATGCATTTGTTTCTCCTCCTTGTTGGTATTCTCTTCTGCAGCATAAGCAGAAGACATCAATAAACTAATAGCTAACATCATCAAAGCAAATACTTTTTTCATGCTTTATTGCTCCTTTGCCGGAACAATAGAATTAATAGCTGCTATAGCATTTAAAGTTTTAGGATAGCCTATGTATGGCAAGGCAATAGTAACCGCATCAAGAAGCTGCTGCCGTGTATTGCCCACCGCCAAATTGCCAGTCACATGAGCCTTGGCCTGGGGCTCACAGCCGCCCATAGCAATGATTGCTGTAAAGGTGATTAACTCCCTTTCCTTTAAATCCAAGCCCTCACGAGTATAAAAATCCCCAAAGCAATTGGCAGAAAGATTATAATTAATATGCTTTTGGTCAGCAGGAGCACTAGCATTCATTTTATCGATGGCGGGACCAAAAATCTCCTTTTGTACTGCTAGGCCCGCTTCGTAGCGAGTAGCATCGGTTACAGTGGCATTATTAGGCAAAGGCAGCTTGACATCATTATCCTTAAAAGCTTTATACATGGCCTTCAAGGCTAGCTGCACCCTACTCATACCCACATAGGGCAAGGTGTGAATAATGGTCTCGCGAATTTGTATAGGTGTTGCGCCTGCTTTTAAAGCACCTTGCACATGCAAAGGAATTTCTTCCGGCGTATTATTGGCAGTTAATACAGCAAGCTTTAACAGCTCCTTAGACCATAGAGGCAGAGTACACTGTCCATTAATGTCAGCATAGATAAATTTGCTCATGATACTGTTCAATTCATTATCATCTACCACTATACGCTGCTGGGGATTATTGTATAGCTGTTCCATACTCCTGCAAGCAGCATCATTGCGATTACTAGCCATTACTTTATTTCCTCCTATCAAAGCACCAAAGCTCAAGGTGCTCATTAATAATGTGCATATGGCAGTCATTTTGCACAATTGCTTAAATTGGTTTTGCATATCCATTTTCCTCCTTCATAATAATTTGCAATTTGATACTCTTAGGCCACCTTTCAAAACTAACAAAAAATAGGTATGTAAAGCTGTTGCTCTACATACCTAAATTATAGTTTTATGCTTTTAGTATGTCTAATACTTAAATTATAGGGCTACTCCATGCCTAAAAAGCATTTCGCAAATTGAATGAAGCGTTGCACAGTTCTGCTTTGCTTGGCCCCCTTGCGCCAAGCAAGCACTACCCTCTGTTCAATGGCAGGCTCTAAGGGTCTGAAGCACACACTGCTTTCTAAAACAGGCATATAACAAACGCCCACACTATAATACCCGTTGCGCTCCGTAAGCATCACCGCATTGCCCACAAGATTACAGGTCCCCACAATATGCATCTGGGCAATGCTACCACTAAGCCAATGCAAAATCTTGCTCCGCACCTGTAAGCGGGATGGCAAAAGCAACGGCTTGCCTATTAAATCTGCTACCGCTATTCTCTCCTTGGCTGCTAAGGGTGAATCAGCCCGCATATAAACGCCCATAACCTCCTTCTGAGGAAGAGCTATATAATCGTAGTTTTCCACATCTATTGGTTCAAGAGCCAAGGAAATATCTAACAGCCCTTTTTCCATGCGTTCCTGCATAATATCCGTTGTATTAGTAAAAATATCAAAGGTTACTTCGGGATATTGGGTTTGAAAGGCACGGAGTATATCTCCCAAAAGATTGATATTATTAAGCTCGCCCGCACCAAAGGCAATGTTCCCATGCAGATTGCTCTCCGTATCCTTGAGCTCAAGCTCCGTTTTTTCCACCATTTCTAGAATATCCTTGCCTCGATGGACCAAAAGCTCCCCAGCCTGAGTCAGCTTAATCCGATGCTGGCTACGCTCAAACAGCTGCACGCCCATCTCCTCTTCCAGCTGCATCAGCTGACGGCTAAGGGTGGGCTGAGTAATATGCAAAAGCTCCGCCGCTTTGGTTATATTTCCTTCCCTTGCCACCGTAAGAAAATATTGCAGAATCCGAAAGTTCATTACATCACCCTCTTTGTCTCCTATGATACCATAACTCAAGCTAGTTCAGGAATAGCTTTTTATGCATCAATTTAAAAAATGCCCACCGCCTCAGCCGTGAGCATCTTTATTTTATCTTAAGCTTTTCTTAAAAAAGTCCTCAATCTTGTCAAAAGGAATAACATCCATTTTATCGTACAAATCCGTGTGCACCGCTCCGGGCACAATGAAAAGCTCCTTATTATCGCCCTTCAATTTCTTATAAGCGGCCTCACTAAAATAGCGGGAGTGAGCCTTTTCACCATGTATCAGCAGTACCGGTGCTTCGATTTCATCGATAAACATATTAATAGGTGCATTCATGAAGTTCAACACAGAGCTTAAGGTAGCACCAGTGGTAGAGCCAAAGGAACGCTCATGATGACCACGCTCGGTTTGATAATAGCTATGGTAATCACGCACAAACTGCGGGTCCTTTTCCGTTACCTGTAACGGCACTCCTCCGGCCATGGCATAATAGCCATTCTTGTAGTCCAAGCTTCTTTGAGCAACTAGCTGTTTACGAGCAGCCATGCGTTCCTTTTTTAATACCTCGGGATCCTTGCCCTCATCAAAATAACCATTTTCAATAACGCGACTCATATCATACATGGTTGAGGCCACAATCCCCTTAATGCGAGGGTCCTGAGCACCTGCATTCAAAGCAAAGCCACCCCAACCGCAGATGCCTAAGATACCTATTTTGTCTGAATCAACCAGCTCATTATTGCTCAAATAGTCAACTGCAGCTAAAAAGTCTTCCGTATTGATGTCAGGGGAGGTAGTGTTGCGAGGAAGGCCGGCGCTTTCGCCAGTAAAGGAGGGGTCAAAGGCAATGGTTACAAAGCCGCGACTGGCCAACTCCTGAGCATAGCGACCGGAAACCTGCTCCTTCACGGCCCCATAAGGTCCTGCCAGAGCAATCGCAGGCATCTTGCTGCCCTTGTGCATATTTTTCGGCACATACATATCGGCAACCAAGGTAATGCCAAAGCGATTATGGAAAGTGATTTTTTGCTGCTTGACATTAACATTCACCGGGAACTTTTTATCCCAACGATTGTCTAATTGACTTGCTACAATCGTTTCTGCCGGTGCAGTGATTTGTGCCGGGGCTGCCCAAGCGGTGTTAGTATTGCCAAGAGCGAAAAAAGTCCCACAGGCCAAGGATAGCATTAAAAATTGCATGAATTTTTTCTTGTTCATAATGTACTCCTTTTTGATTAGTTTTTTAGCATTGATATCCACGCTTTTATACTAATCCTTGGAGTAAACTATAAGTCAAGCATTTCTTGCAAATATTTCTTACTCATTCCATTTGATATTTTTAATGGCTTCTTGATTAAGATGCCCATAATTATCAATTTTGTAATTTAGCTTAACCAAAGTCTTTTGCAAGCTCTCTATACGCTGCTGCAAAATATCCCTTTGCTCTATGAGAATTGCCTTGCGACTCGCTTCTGTCTTATCACCCTCCTTGCAAAGAGCAACATATTCGATAAGTGCTTCTATGGGTAGCCCTGCTCCACGCATGCATTTGATAAAATTTATCCAGCCAATACTAGCTTCATCATAATTGCGAATTCCGCTTTCGTTCCGCGGCACCGCCGGAATAAGCCCAATGCGTTCGTAATACCGCAGTGTATCTGCCGACACACCTGTTACTTGACTCGCCTCTTTAATAGTCATAAGCATCCCTCCAATCAGTTTCTTCACCATTATCTTATATCTTGGAGTTCACTCTAAGTCAAGAAAAAGTTATCCTCAAATTTTCAGCACCTCGTTCATGCTGCCCGTTCTATAGCCAAGCAAATCCAAAGTAATGTAAGCAAAGCCAAAAGCCTTGAATTTTATAATTATCTCTTGACGCACCTCCGGCTCCAAGGCCTTAGCCAGCTCCTCCGGCAGCACCTCTATTCTCGCCAAAAGGCCTCGCTTTTCCTCGCCATGCACCCGCACCCTAAACTGGGTAAAGCCCAGATCAAACAACAGCTGCTCCGCCCCATCCACTGCCTGCATTTTTGCTGCAGTGATGGTTTCGCCATAGGCAAAGCGCGAGGCAAGACAAGCGCTGGCAGGATTGGCCCAGGTGGGCAGGTCAAACTTCTTAGACAAATAGCGAATCTCCGCCTTTGTCAGTCCTGCTTCCTTTAGGGGACTGCGCACTGCCAGTTCTTGAAGAGCACGCAGGCCCGGACGATAATCTTCCAAATCATCCATATTGGAGCCCTCACAGAGCACCGCCCGCTCCCTTGCGGCCACAGCCAAAAGCTTAGTAAACAGTGTTTTTTTGCAGATATAGCAACGATCCGGAGGATTTTCGGCAAAGCCGGGCACTGCCAGCTCATCAAAATCAAGATACTCATGCCTTATTCCCTGATGCTCACAAAAAAGTGCTCCCTCATCTAAATCACGACGGGGCACAACACCGGAGCGAGATGTCACCGCAATGGCCCTTGCCCCCACCGCCTGCTTCGCTGCATAAAGCAAAAAGGTCGAGTCCATGCCACCACTAAAGGCCACCACTACTCTGTCCATAGCCTGCAAAGCAGCAATGAGCTTATTATATTTTTCTTCTGCCACAAGCACATTAATATTCATAAAAAATCTCCTTTGATTGTACTAGCCCAATTCCTATAGCTTTAGTATACTACCTTTAGTACACATCAAGTCAAGTCTTTTTTAATGCTAAGCATTTGAGTAAAGAACAAGAAAAAACTACCTAGCATAAGCACCAGGTAGTTTTTCAGCCATATTATACTTTGTAAAAGAGATGTTTTTTATTTGCTAGCAGGCATTTTAACCTTGGCTTCTTCTGCCAGCTTAGCGCCAAATTCAGGGCTAAAATCGAAGGTTGCAAAATAATCAGCAGGAGTTTCAGCACGGCGAATCAGCTTAGCGCTGCCATCCTCCTGCAGCAGGATTTCGGCACTGCGCAGCTTACCGTTGTAGTTATAGCCCATGGAATAGCCATGTGCGCCAGCATCGTGGATAAAGAGCATATCACCAATTTCAATCTTAGGCAGCATTCTATCCACAGCAAATTTATCGCTGTTTTCGCACAGGCCACCAGTAACATCATATTTATAATCGCAGGGCTCGTCCTCCTTACCCATAACGGTGATATGATGATATGCTCCATAAATAGCAGGACGCATCAGGTTAGCAGCGCAAGCATCGCAGCCAATATACTCCTTGTAGGTGTGCTTTTCGTGGATAGCGGTAGTAACAAGGCCACCGTTGGGAGCCAGCATGAAGCGGCCCAGCTCGGTGAAAATCTTCACGTCGCCCATGCCTGCAGGCACCAAAATCTCTTCATAAACCTTGCGCACACCTTCGCCAATTACCAGCAAATCATTATCCTGCTGCTCGGGGCGATAAGCCACGCCGATGCCACCGGACAGGTTGATGAACTCAATATGAGCGCCAGTCTTTTCCTTCAGCTCCACAGCTACTTTGAAGAGGATTCGAGCCAATTCCGGATAGTAATCATTAGTAACAGTGTTGGAGGCCAGAAAAGCATGCATGCCAAAATGCTTAACACCCTTAGCCAAAAGGCGTTTGTAAGCTTCGATAATTTGCTCATGAGTCATGCCATATTTAGCATCGCCGGGATTATCCATGATGTTGTTGGCGATAGCAAAATGTCCACCGGGGTTATAGCGGCAGCTTACAGTATCAGGAATATCGGCCACCTTTTCCAAGAAGTCGATATGGGTAATATCATCCAGATTAATGGTTGCATTCAGCTTACGAGCCAGTTGGAAGTCTTCAGCCGGGGTAGCATTGGAGGAGAACATAATCTCGCTTTCCTTGAAGCCCACAGCATCGCTCATCAAAAGCTCGGTATAGGAGGAGCAGTCAGCGCCACAGCCCTCTTCACGCAGGATTTGCAGCAGGTAGGGATTGGGAGTTGCTTTCACGGCAAAATATTCCTTAAAGCCCTTGTTCCAAGCAAAGGCCTTGTACAGTAAACGTGCAGTACGGCGAATGCCAGCCTCATCATACAGATGGAAGGGGGTGGGGTATTGAGCCACGATTTTTTCTAATTGTGCTTTGGTCACAAAGGGTACTTTTTTAGACATGTATATCACCTTTCTGTTAATTTAATTAAGGCAATCTCGTTTTTCAATGCTTCCTTAAACAAATCAACGAGATTGCGTTTACAGGAATACAAGCAGCTGGAATCCTCTGCATCCTCCAAATCCCCGGTCAAAACCGTGCGGGAGTCTGCAATCAGACGGATTTGCTCATTTTGCTTCGTTGTTCCGTAGCTAATAGCCCCTGCCAGCTGAAAGGATTTATCACCAATGATAACCACCTTAAGCCCTCGCGTAATGGCATCGGTCAGCTCCTGCCGAAGTAGCTCTAGCAAGCGCAGATTACCCGACACATAAATACGCTCCTTAGCCTGAAGCACGGTATTTCGCAGCTTGTTGATGATTTCCTGCTCACCCTTGATGGTAACATAACCCTCTACATCACTGGTGAAAACCGGCAGCTGTTGTATAATATCTTCTTTAATCTCTTCTAGCCTGCTGATTTTATTACGACAAAATTCCTCCGCTGCCACAGGGGTATAGCGAGTAACCTTGCCCTCCTCCAGCACATAGGCAGCACCCTTCTCCACCAGTCCTGCTAGCGCAGTGTAGGTATTGGAGCGGGAGATGCCCGTTTGCTTGGCTGCCTCATAGCCGGTCAGCTGACCTGCCTTCAAAAGCAGCACATAGAGCGTTGCTTCCTGCTTGGTTAAGTTAAAATTGGTCAATCCTTCAATAAGATTCATAGTCCCTCATTCAGCTCTTCTAATATTGTTCCTGTTTAAGAACACTATACTCTTTTCTGCCATCTTTGTCAACAAAAAATTATTATTTTTGCGAAAAATATAGGACAGCCCCTCCAAAGAGCTGTCCATAGCCACTTTATGCCTTATTGTGATGACTTTTCTTATCCAAATCCAAGAGTCGTGCTGCCTCAAGGTCATCCAACCGCTCCACATCCCGCAAGCGCTTAGACATCTGGTTGCTGCGTGTCGTAATCAAATTATCCAGCTCCTTGCTGGTGGAATCAAGGTATCTTTGCATTTTAGTAAGAGACTCCTCAAACTTACCAAACTCTGTTTTGACAGCACCCAAAACCTCCCAAGCATAGTTGGATTTTTGTTGGATGGCCAGTGTTTTAAAGCCCATTTGCAGGCTGTTCAAAAGCGCCGCCATCGTGCTCGGACCAGCCACATTCACTTGATAATCACGCTGCAGCAGCTCCACCATGCCGCGGCTCACAACCTCGGCATAAAGGCCCTCTGCCGGCAGGAACATAATGGCAAAGTTTGTAGTATAAGGCACGGCCACATATTTCGTGCGAATATCCTTGGCTTCCCTCTTGATAACGGGTTCCAGATTTTTATAAGCAGCCTCCACAGCCCTGCGGTCGCCGCTTTCCTGCGCATCCTTAAGCTGAGCATAGGTTTCCGCAGGAAATTTGGAATCAATGGGCAGATACACAGTGCCATCCTCATGAGGCAGCTTCACTGCAAACTCCACCCGCTCACTGCTTTTCGGCACCGTGGCCACATTGGTAGCATACTGCTCCGGTGCTAAAATCTCCGCCAAAATAGCAGCCAATTGATACTCGCCCAAATTGCCTCTAGTTTTCACGCCGCTCATAATCTTTTTTAAGCCGCCCACATCATTGGCAAGGCTCTGCATCTCGCCCAAGCCCTTGTAGACCTGCTCCAGCTGGGAGCTGACTGTTTTAAAGGATTCACTGATGCGCTTTTCCAAGGTCGTTTGCAGCTTTTCATCCACAGTACCGCGAATTTCCTCCAACTGCTCCTTGACGATGAAAAGCATGTTTTCCTGCTTGGTGCGCATGCTTTTTTCCAGCTGCTCCAACTGCTGCCTTTGGGCTTCCATAGCCAGCCTTTGATTATCCTTCAAAAGCTCGCTTAATTGCCCTATAGCCTGCACATTGCTACTGCCCAAGCTCTGGATCCCTGCTCCCACATCCTGCTTTAAGCCAAAGAGCTGCTGCTCTAGCTCACGCCGCAGAACGTCCTGGGGACTGTGCTGCTCGATACGATTTAATTTGCTCCAAAGCAGAACCAATAATATAGCAAGCAGCATGGCAATAACGAGAATTACAAGTAACAAAATCTGTTCCAACGACATATACTACACCTCTTTTCTAAAGTCTTAACATATGTTTACTATACTACGTTCTGTGCTTTTTGGCAAGAGCATTTGGAATAGTTAACACACGTACTTTGACTTAAATAGCTGACGCTGCGCCTAAAAGCGGCTAATAAAAAGAGCCATACCATAAAATAATGGTACAGCTCTCATAAATCTTTTACTTCACAGCCTCATTAAAGCTATTGGTCAGCTTAGCAAAATCCTCCAAGCTCAGTGTTTCTGCCCGACGCTTGCCGTCCACGCCGGCAAGCTCCAGCCACTTGGCTACCTGCTCGGACTTGATACCCATATTTTTCAAAGAATTACTGAGCATCTTACGGCGCAGGGAAAAGGCCGCCTTTACCACGCGGAAGAACAGCGCCTCATCGCACACCTCTACAGGCGGCTTGCTACGCCGCTTGCACACGATAACAGCAGAATCCACTGCGGGTGCAGGAATAAAGGATGTGGGCGGTACGATAAAGGCAATCTCCGGCTCAGTGTAATACTGGATAGCCACGGAAAGAGCGCCATAGTCCTTGCCACCGGGCTGAGCTGCCATGCGCTCGGCCACTTCCTTTTGCACCATGGCCACCAAACGCTCCATGGGCAAGCGCTTTTCTAAAAGCGCAAAGATAATGGGTGTAGTGATGTAATAGGGCAGGTTAGCGCACACCTTAAATTCCGGCGCACCCACCTCCTCCATAATATTTACCTTCAGGATATCGCCGTGCACCACGCGCACGTTGTCGTAGCCCTCTAGCGTTGTTGCCAAAACAGGCAGCAGCCTTGTGTCCAGCTCCACTGCCACCACCTTGGCCTTGCGTTCAGCCAGGCCCTGTGTCAGGGTGCCAATGCCAGGGCCAACCTCCAGCACCGTGTCCGCCTCGCTCAGCTCGGCGGCCTCCACGATTTGGCGCACCACATTTTCATCAATCAAAAAGTTTTGCCCCAGCTTTTTATCCGCACGCAGCTTGAAGCGATTTAAGATATGCTGCGTCACCTGCGGTGACGCAATAATCGGTTTATCCAAGATTCACTCTCCTATTTTTGCCAACGCCGCCAAAACTGACCGAATTAAATGCTATCACCGTCACAACCGCTGCCCCCGTCATCAATACGGCTGCGGTCCGGTACATCCTTTTTGTCACACGGACAAATAATGCCTTTATAAACTGATAAGCAGTCTGAAGAAATGTGTCAATGCTTGGCATACACTCTCCTCTTTCTATCAGTGCAGTCCTCCCAAAACCGGTCTGACTGCCATTTAACATCTGCGGCATCTTCTTTGGCTGTCTGATTTTTTCTGACAGCTAAGGACAGATCCTCTATGCCTGTGCCGCTTCCTTCAAGTGACGGGAGACATTATATGTGGTTTCCGGCTTCAAAGTCAACGTCTTTTTTACATTTTTGTGACAAATCACATTTTCATTTAACTTTTCCTTAATATTTATGTGAGCATTTTATAAACTTTTTTGCTTTTTCTTCCCATTTTTTATAAACTTTGGCTGGTATAAAATTTTCATTTTTTTACAATTCTGTTAAATTCTGCCCGTCAAAAAAACAGGCGAATCAAGTCGCCTGTTTTTTATGTCAACTGTAATAGAACAATTATGGTATCTGTAAAGGTGTCAGACAGACTCCTTACCACTCTAGATCAGCGCTACAAACTGTGCATCCACATATTTTGCAAGTTCCTCCGGATTCAGAATGACCTGAACACCTCTCTGACCCGCGCTGATGCTGATTTTGTCGAAAATCTGCGCTGTTTCTTCTATATAAGTAGGGAACTTCTTTTTCATGCCGATCGGGGAACAACCACCTCGCATATAGCCGGTCAGCGGAAGAAGTTCTTTCATATGGATCATCTCCA
>USBV01000024.1 GCA_900553055.1 uncultured Phascolarctobacterium sp. | reverse complement strand
GGACTTTTTTCTTTGCTTTGGCATACTGTTTTTATTGCAGAATTTCACAAGTTGTTCACATTTATGGCGAAAGCTTTTTTAGAGATGTTACTTAGCAGGCTTTAAGATAATGCTTGAGGAGGTGAGCAAGATTCTGCACAGGCAAGCCTTTACGTGGCGACAGCGCATACTTTTCTTAAGGCAGCTGGCGCTGGTTTTGCAAAGCGGTCTGCCCTTGCTGCAGGCTATGGAGCTGCTCAGGCGGCGCCTTGATAAAAAGCTGCAGCTGGTGTGCCTGCATTTATACCAGCTTTTGCGGCACGGCAGCAGCTTAGCTGAGGCTATGGAACGGGAGCCCAGCTTTTTTCCACAGCTCACGACGCAGCTGGTGCAGGCAGGCGAGCTTAGTGGCCAGTTGGGTACGGTTTTGGCGGAGCTGGCAGATTATTACGAGCAGCAGGAAAAGCTGCGCAGCTTTGTCATTAAAGCGGCAATTTATCCCTTGCTTTTGCTGCTAGCAGCCTTCGCTGTACTGCTCTTTTTCCTTTTATATGTGCTGCCCATGTTGGCAGGTGTGTATAGGGATATGCATATGCAGCCTTCAGCGAGCATGGAGCTGCTTTTAGGAGTGCAGCAATGGCTGGTTAACAATCCACTATTACTAGCGTCATGCTTGGGCTTTATTATTATCTTATCAGCAAGCTATGGCAGAAAAGCTGGTCTGTGGTTACTAAAAAGGAGCTGGTGCGGAAATTTTTCGGGGCTGCTCTACGAGATACGCTTTTGCAAGCTTTTGGCCCTGCTCTTAGATAGTGGTTTAAATATTACTATTGCTGTGCGCACTATCGCCACAACCATGGCAGAAAGTGGCTTTGCTAAAATGCTGCTTTTGCTAGACAGCAGGCTGCAGCGGGGAGGGGATATTACTGCCTCGCTAGCGGGTGTAAAGGGTTTGCTTTCGCCCATCACGCTGGACTTAGTGAGCGTGGGTGCAGCTACGGGCTGCCTGCCCCAAATGCTGCGGGAGGCTGCCAGCATGGGGCAGCAGGATTTAGAGTCTCGCATTACTAAGCTAAGGGAGGTGCTGGCACCGCTGCTGCTCTTAATCGCTGCTGGCATGATTGCCGCAGTGGTGTGCACTGTGCTAGGGCCGCTGCTGGAGCTGCTTTCGGCTCTGCCCCAATAAGAAAAGGAGGATTTTTATGCTTCAAAAATTTCGTAGTCAAAAGGGTTTCACACTCATTGAGGTGGTGGCTGCAGCCGCTTTAATCGGCGTTTTAGCCACCATGCTCATGCCATCCCTATCAGGAGCGAATGATAGGGTAAAAAATGCTAAATTAAGCAATGATTTGGCGGCTATTGACCAAGCCATTCAGGTTTATCGCATGGATAATGGCAAGCTGCCCGCTAGTCTAACCGCATTGGATAGCAGCTATTTAGGCGGAAAGCTGGAATTTAAGGATGCCGTTGGTGATGGGCTGGAATATACTGCTGCTACCGATGGCACAGGCTATTCACTGAGCGGCAAAAATGCTAGCGGCGTTACGGTTACTTCCCCAGCTAGCAAGAGCGTTGCGAAACCGCCTAGCAATGAAGAACAAGGTCAGTAGTTCTAATGGGCAGGCTGGCTATGCTCTGCTAGAAATCATGGCTCTAACAGCCATCCTCATGCTAAGCAGTGGCTTTGTTTATACACAAAATGCGGCCCTGTGGCGCAATTATCATAAGGAGCAGCTGCGCTTTGTGGCCCAGCTTTTGGCTAGCGATTTGCGGCAGTTACAGCAGCAGTCATTGTTTCGCGTCAACGCCATAACTAGGGACTTGCGCGCCAGCGAGGCTAAAAATGGCTATTATCTTACCGAAAAGGGCACTGCTGTGAGTGCCGTGCGTTTTGCCGACTACGCCTGTGAGGATGTCTATTTTGCAAGCTACATAGCTAGATTGGGCTTTAGCCAAAATGGCGCTCCCTCTAGTAATGGCTTTTATAGGCTGCGACATAAGCAGCTAGCAAATTTTGGCTATCAGGTGGATGTGCAGCCCATTACGGGCAGGGTGCTGGTTTATGAAATCCAATAAAGATAACGCTAGCAAGGGCTTCTTTTTGTTATATGAGCTCCTGTGCTTTGGCTTATGCAGTGTACTTTTGGCGGCAGCGGCTCAAGGCTTTACGGCTTGCTTTCAGGTACAGCGGCGCAGCTTGGCGCTGGAGGAGGCTTGGCAGGCAGCGCAGCTGACTGCAGGCGAGCTTGATGTAGGTAGTGCGTATCCAACGGAGGTGGAATACAAAGAGCAAAATGGTTACCGCTATATGGAGGTGAGGGTATATGCCCCGAATAGAGAGCGACAGCTGTGCTCCTTGCTTAAATGCGCACCCTAGGGAGAAGGGCTTTATGCTGTTAACCTATGTAGCATCCTTAGCCATGGGAGCTGTTTTGGCGGCCTTGGTGTGCACAGGTCTAGGGCGCACTGCTCTAAGCTGGCAGCGCTTGCACGAGCAGCTCAGCTTGGCGCAGGCGGGTAGCTATATGCAGGCGTTGCTCGAAAAGCAGCTTTGCTATAATGCCACCGCGATAGAGATTGCTCCTAGCGGGGTTTTAAGGCTGAACACTATTATGGGTAATAAAAAGATTGTGATTTATTATCGTAATGGTGGCCTTTATTTGCAAACTACTACGGGCAACGGCACGGGCACCAATCCCTTGTTTATTGCCGGGGTGCAGGTTAAAAATTGGCAGGTACAAAGGCTTGCTGCCCGCAGCCTGCGCATAAGCTTTGCGCTGCAAGGGCAAAGGGAGGAGCGCAGCTTTGAGCAGGTGTTAACTTGCTATAACGGAGAGATTAGCGATGCGCAAGGGTGAACGGGGCAGCATCAGCGTCTATTTATTATTAGTAGCCTTGCTGCTGGCGATGTTTGCACACATGGCTTTGCTTTGGAGCCAGCGGGAGCTGGCGAAAACAAAGCAAAGGCTGCTCGAGCAGCAGCTAAGGCAGCTAAACAATTCGTTTTTTTTAAGCTTAAAGGATAGCTCCCTCACACCGGGGCAGTACCAGTGCTTTGCAGGAGCTTTGCAGCCTGGCAGCGAGCCCGTAGAAATTGTTGCAAAGAGCGTGGATAGCAGCGATGGCCTGATTAACTTTTTGCAGGTACAGGGCACAGCCACTAATCTAGGTAGCGCAGTACAGCGACTGTGCCAGCTCACCTTAAAATTTGCCGCAAGCCAGCGTGAGCTGGCGGGGAAGTATGCTTTAGCTAGCAAAACGGCCACAGGCTTAGAATATTTACCCCAGCAAGCAGTATATAAACAAGCAAGCACAGAAGAAGTAAAGCTTCCTGAGGTAAGATTTTTCTTTAACAAGGCAGCTAGCGATATTACGGCAGATGTAGCAATAAGTGAGGGCTTAAGCAGGCATTTTACGTATCTTGATGCGGATAAAAGCTTTGCCTTTAAGAGCAATAGTAGAGTTCCTGGTGCAACGGTTTTTGTTAATAAGGGCAGCATCGATATTGGCAATGGCTGCAGCTTTCCCGACCGTTTAGTAATGTATAGCCAAAAGGGTAATATTCTTATTGGCGACAATGTGCGCATGAGTAAAGCCCTTGTACATGCCTATGGCACGGTTAGCATCGGTACTGGCTGCACCATTAATGGCTTAATCATCGCCAACAAAATTATTTTCAAGGGTACTTCTAGCTTTAGCGCGGATGCAGATGTGGTAGCGCCATTTGCTTCCTGCGCCTTCACAAACTGATTGTTTAGTTTTTTAAAGAGTCTAATTATAAGGCATTATTAGCAAGCAATTCGGCATAACCTATTCTATGCAAATTTAATTGGCAAATTGGCACAACAAACCATGTCGAACTCTTTCGGCATGGTTTCCTTCATTAGAATAAGTCTTTTTTTATGCATTTTTTTGTGCTATAATCAGAATTATGGAATTAGTGAAGAAAAAATATTATCGTAAGTATGGATAAATCTTGAGGAGGCATAACATGATCAACACTACAAGCTACACTGTTAACCTATCATCCTACTCCATTGGTGCCGATGCCTATAAGCAAATTCCCCATGCAGCGCGCTTTTTGGGTAAAAAGGTGGCCGTTATTGGCGGTAAAACTGCTTTGTCTAAAGCGAAGGACGCTATTATTGAGGGCGTTGCCGGCTCTGATATTAAAATTTTGGACTTCATTTGGTACGGCGGTGAATGCACTCACGAAAATAGCCATATGCTCATGGATTTGCCGGCTGTTCAGGAGGCCGATATCCTCTTTGCTGTGGGCGGCGGTCGCGCTATTGATACTGTAAAATATGCGGCTCATCTTATGGATAAGCCCCTCTTTACATTCCCCACTGTAGGCTCCAACTGTGCTGCCTTCTCTGCTCAAGCTATTATGTATTATCCCGGTGGCAGCTATCGTGGCAATTTCCCCACCAAGCCCTGCAACCATTGCTTCATTAACTCCGCTATTATTGCCGATTCTCCCGAGCCGCTGTTTTGGGCCGGCATTGGCGATGCTCTTTCTAAGGAGTTCGAGGTTGTGTTTGCTTCCCAGGATGACCAGCTCTTCCATACTACTTTGCTCGGCCAACAAATCAGCCGCGTGTGCACTGCGCCCATTTTGGACAATGGCAAAAAGGCCTTGGAGGACTTCCGTGCGCATCGCAACAGCTTCGAGCTGATTCAGGTTATATTGGATATTATCATTTCCACTGGCTTGGCTTCTAATTTAACTACTACTGAAGACAATGCATATTACTATAACAGCATGCTTGCTCACTGCGTATACTACGGCTCCACTGTGACCAAAAAGGGTCACAACCATCTGCATGGTGAGGTAGTAGCTCTGGGTACGCTGGTACAGGTTGCTTATGCTGGTGATATGGATATGGTGAAGCGTTTGATGGACTTTAACTATTCCATTGGCCTGCCCGTTTGCTTCGATGATGTAGAAATCGAAGAGGATGAGTTTGAAACCATGTACGAAAAATTCAAGACCTCTGCTGGCTGGAAGCACAAACCCAAATGCGTGAACAAGGAGCGTTTCTTTGAGGTTATGAAGGAAGTTAACGCTTTAGGCCGCTCTTATAAGGCTGAAAAAGCACAAGCTTAAAAAATATCACGAAAAGCTGTTGACATATAGCAGCCTTTGTGGTAATATATATTCATTGCTGATGCGACAAAAAACGCGGTAGTGGCGGAACGGCAGACGCGCTAGCCTCAGGAGCTAGTGGGGGCAACCCCGTGGAGGTTCAAATCCTCTCTACCGCACCAAATGAAAACTAAGACCTAAGAATTCGCTCTTAGGTCTTTTTGTTATGCTGGGGTACTTGCAAAGCAGCGTGACTTATGTAAGAATATAACTAAGTAGTATTATTAGGAAAAGCACGATGTGATGTAAAGGAGTGAAAGCATGGAAGGAAGGGAGCTGAAGGCTACAGCGCTAGTGCTGGCAGGCTTTTTTGTCTTGGGTGCCGTGGCCGGGGGCTGCTACGCTTTGGTAAGCGCCCACAGCGTGAAGACCAATAAATATAATACAGCCCATCTAACTCAGCATTTGCAGTATGCAGAGGTGGAGGCAGGACGCTTGCAGTGCGTGGTTCTGCTCGATAAGGCCGAGCTGTATAATCTCCCCTCTGGCCTTGAAGGCAAGGTTATTGAGCATATGTCCAAGGGCGTGCAGGTTGATTATTTGGAAACTATTTCTAGCCAAGATAAGGATGATACCTACGCTGTAACTACGGTGGAGCTGCAGTTCCAACGCTTTTGGGGTGCAAGGCATATTATCCCTGAAGGCAGCAAGGTGCAGATTTTGCGAGCCGATCGTGGTAATGGCGAAATCAAAGGACGCGTTTTTGTGGACGGAAAATATTATGACAAGGATTTTGATGTGCAGTATTTGCGCTTTCCCTATGTAGGACAGTGGAAAAAGGTGGAGTTTCAGGGTAAGCCGGGCTTTATGAAATACGATACACTTTCAGAAAGCAAGCTGATGTGAGGTGCAGGCGATGAGTAAAAGAACGATAATGGTGATTTTGGTTATCCTTGCTACCTTGGCTGGCTTTGTGATGGCCAATAATATTTTGGGCACGCGCATTCGTACTATTACCGTGCGGGATGGGGATGCACTTTATGTTGAGCCCAGCGTGACGGTGCTGAGCGCAAGCTCCCTTTTCCATGTGGGCGAGGAGCTTTTAGTGGTGGATAAGCTGGAGTTAACTAAGCCCACTGCTATCAAAATGGTTAAGAGCATCCTGTTGGAGGATGCAGAGCATACGAAATATAAGCTGGAGCAGGGCGCTGTGTATAAGCTTAGCAAAGCGAACTTAGATAAGCCGGCTGCTCCCTGCCGCGTGCAGGTGAAGACGAAGAGGGGCCTGATGGTGGAGCTGGAGGTGCCCAAGGATGCGGCAGTGCCCGTGGATGAGGGAACGTGGCTGCGCCTGCGTAAAAAGAATGATAAAACCGAGGCTTGGCTGCGCAGCAAGACGCAGTGGTATTAAATAGTAAAAAAGTAATAATCCCACATCACTACCGCAAATTGGTAGCAGATGTGGGATTTGTTTTTATAGCTTATCGCCGCTGGCAGCGATAACCTTTTCGGCTGCCTCGCCTAAATACCAGCGTATTACCGAAAAGAAGGGAAGGGAAATACCCTCGTAGTCCGGCACTAGGCAGGTTTCGGCCAGCATGGCCAGCACCTCCTCCAGCTGTGCGCCTTGCTCTAGCTCGGCGGCAATGTCATCCTCCAGCTTTTGGATGACGGCTAAGCGCATGCGCATGAGGCGCGGCGCGTTAAGGTTTAGCTCCCTAATAGTACGCTCGGCCTTGTTCCACAGCTTTTTGGGACAGGTGGTTTTATCCACCATCATTTTGCCGGAATGCTCGGTATAGCAAAAGATGCGCACCTTGCCGGGGATTTTTAGGGGATTTAAAATCATGGCCGTAATGGGCTTGCCACCCTTGGGCACGTCGCAGCTGCGGTCATTTTTTTGTTTAGAGTAACGCCATTGGGCGTCGGGCACATAGGGTTGGCTGCCACCGTGACACACGCCCAAAAGATTGTGCCAATCTAGGTGGTAGTTGTGGCCATATTCCGTGGTAGCGCTTTTAGGATAAAAATGCTCCACTCTGAAATCGTCCACCTCGCCCTCTTCCTCAGCGAGCTTGATGCTGATTTCGCAGTACGCACAGAGACCGTGCTGGTCGTGCAAAATCTGCTGCTTTACTTCTTGGTAGCCCCGTCGGGCTCGCCGACGAAAATGATCCCAGCTTTCCCAAGGATAATTGGTGCGGTAGCGCTTTAATCCTTCGGGCTCTTCCTTGCATTTATAAACACGTTTCATGAGCGCTGCCTCCGGAATTTGCGCATACGGATATCCATATCCGCCCTTAGCAAGGCCGGCTCGTTGCCGTTGGACCAGGCATCCAGCTGCTTGCGCAGAGTGAGCGCTTCTTCACTATCCCATTTATCTTCGCTAACCAGCTCCAAATAACGCTTGAGGCTTTGCACGATGGGCAAGCGCTCGGAGCGCAGGGTAACGTTTTGGATATCCTGCAAAATTTGGGCACTGGATGCGCCCATGGTGAAGCTAACGCGGCGCACTCCTTCAAAGCTGCGCCCCCAAACCAGCACACGCACGCTTTCGGCGGGCACACTGCTCAGCACTTGCGGGCTGTGGGTGGTTACAATAAATTGCACGTTGGGGAAGGCGCGCTGCATATCCAGCAGCACTGTTTGCTGCCACAGGGGATGCAAATGCATATCGATTTCGTCAATCAAAACCACACCTGGAGTGCCTACCACAGCGTCGGCACCTAGCTGGGGATTGAGGCGTACCATGCGATAGGCTAAATCGGCCACCATGCTCAAAATACTGCGGAAGCCATCACTTAAATCATCCACAATCATTTCGCCCACATCGGGATGATTAATAACGAAGCAGCCTAATTCAAAATTATAATATAAATCATGAAAGCCCGTGCTCTCAAGGCAAGCATCAATAGCCTGCTGCACAGCCTTTTGCACTAGCTGAGCAGCGGCGCCTGTAGCGCAAGCTTGGTGCTGCACTGCCCTTTCGCTTAGCTGCTTAAACCAACGACCGAAGGTATTATAAGAGCTGGAGGGCTCCAAGCATTCCTTATAGCCAATAATGCGCTCGTCTAACTCTCGCTGGTCGCCTTCCATAAGGCTGCTATCAACCCACATGCGGGCAGTGCCGTAGTAGGCAAAGGCGGGTAACAGCGTTTGCTCATTCTCGCTTAGGGCGGTGCACAGGCTTTGGCCGCGCGCTAGCAAATCCTCCGCTATCTCTTCCTGGGCGTTAGTCGTGCTAACAGTTTTGCTGCAGCGAATATGTTCGCCACGAACCTGTCCTTCCAGCGTAATTTCAACAGGGTATTGGCTGCGCATGGCTTCAATATGCTTGCCATCCTTTTGATAAACGGGCACACGACGCACATCCTTAGGAGAAATATGCTTGCCGGCAACCTTAAAGCAGCGCAGATAGGGCTCCAGACCGATAGCTAAGGCGTCGAAAATAGCAGTTTTACCCTTGCCGTTTTCGCCAACTATAACAGTGAGCTTGGGCTCAAAATCAATCTCTAATTCATCGTAGCAACGAAAGTTTTTCAGCTTTAATTTGTCTATCTGCATCTTCTCGCCTCCGCATATGTTTCTTTATTAACATTATACCTCTAAATAGTGGCTGCGATAAGCTTTTTTCTGACAAATATTGGGCAAAAATGCAAAATAGTGTTATAATAAGCGAGCTACGCTAGCTTAGAGTAGCTTTTTAATCTTATTTTATAGATAGGGATGAGTTTTATGAATATATTCTTACTTCTAGCCATTGCTATGGCCTTGATTATTATTTTGCTGCGGCGCCATGTTCCCATTGGCCCCTGCATGCTTGTGGGCGGCCTTTTTATTTGGGTTATGAAAACGCCCAGCCTGCACTATCTGTGGCAGGGCTTTACCGAAACGCTGACGATGAGCCGCACCTACGATATTCTTTTTGCGCTTTATTTTGTGATGTGCTTAGAAATTGAGCTGCGCACGAGTGGCGCCTTGGCGGGGATGGTGCATGCTTTGCAACGCATCTTTTCCAGCACCAAGGTGACGCTGGCAGTCATGCCGGCC
Organism: uncultured Phascolarctobacterium sp.; assembly: GCA_900553055.1. Classification (GTDB taxonomy): domain Bacteria; phylum Bacillota; class Negativicutes; order Acidaminococcales; family Acidaminococcaceae; genus Phascolarctobacterium_A. The sequence continues at coordinate 5,807 of USBV01000024.1, read as the reverse complement.
TTTTTGGGACTTCTGCCCTCGCTGGGCGGTGCACGCTTTAGTGCTCCCATTGTGGAGGAGGCTAGCAAGGAGCTGCCTTTGACGCAGGAGCATCGGGCGGCCATCAACTTTTGGTTCCGTCATATTTTTGAATTTTCCAGCCCCATTATTCCTGGTATGATTATGGCCTGCAATATCGCGGGTGTTTCCTATAGCGACTTTATTATGCATTTGTGTTGGCTCACAGTGTTGGCCTTTGTTGCCGGTTGGCTGGTGCTCATTACGCCTATTAAAACAGATGGCATGACTGGTTTTCAGGAGGATAAGCAAGAGCAGGAGCAAAACACACAGGATTTGTGGCTGAGCTTGTCTCCTGTGGTCTTGACCTTTGTGCTCGTTGTTTTTTGTAATATGAATGCCTCCGTGGGCATGGGCGTGGTAACTGTGGGACTATTTTTTGTGCTGCAATTTACCAAACGCTCAGTTAATCTTAAAGAGATTGTGCTGGGTGCGCTGGATATGAAAATGTTCTTCAACGTTATTTGCATCCTGTATTTTATCCAAATTTTGACTGTTACCAATGTGCTTAATGAAATTGTAGTGGCCTTCCAAAGCTCGCCCTTACCGGTGCCGGTGATTATTGGCTGCGTAAGCTTTATTATTGGTGTGTTGACGGGCATGAGTCAGGGTCATGTTGCGATTGTAATGCCGATTGTGGCTGCCATGGCGATGGGTAATTTAAATTTGGCAGGTGTGGCGATGGCCTTTGGCGTTGCCGGACAAATGCTAACACCAACCCATATGTGCCTTGTAGTAACGGTGGATTATTTTAAGTCCAACTTCTTTAAAACACTGCAGCCCATTTTGCTGTGTGAGATCATTATTTTGACAGTGTTTAGTGTCTATTCATATTTTACTTGGTAAATAGTGAGAAAGTCCTGCTTAAGGCAGGATTTTCTTTTTTTGTGCAGAATAATATGAACTAATTACTGTGTATTGTCTGAGGGTAGTATAAATAAACTTATAAAGGAGACTATAATGATGGAATTTACCAACAAAGCATTTAAGGCTTATGATGTGCGTGGCGTATATCCCACCGAGGTTAACGAAGAGATGGCTTATCGTGTGGGCAGAATTTTTTCAGCGATGTTTGCAGCAGAAACCGTGGTAGTGGGTCATGATATTCGCCTAAGCGGCCCTGCGATTGTAGCAGCGCTCACCGAAGGCTTGCGCCATGGCGGCACCAAGGTTATTGATATCGGACAATGCGGCACCGAAATGATTTATTTTGCCACTGCTCATTTAAAGGCAGATGGCGGTATTATGGTTACCGCTAGCCACAATCCTAAGGAATACAATGGCATGAAGCTAGTGCGCCGCGATGCTCGTCCGATTAGTGCGGATACAGGCCTCAAGGAGATTGGCGAAATGGTGGCTGCATCTAGTGATATGCCCCATCATCTGGTGCCCGGTAAAATAATGGGTGAAGTAGAAAAGGTTGATATTGTGCCTGCTTATATCAAGCATCTTTTGGGCTATGTGGATTTGAAGGCGCTGAAGCCGATGAAAATTGTGGCCAATCCTGGCAATGGCGGTGCAGGCCCCATCTTAAAGGAGCTGGCTAAGCATTTGCCCTTTGAATTTATTACTTTAAATGATACTCCGGATGGCACCTTCCCCAATGGTGTGCCCAATCCCCTGCTCATGCCCAACCGTGAAGCAACTGCAAAGGTAGTGCGTGAGAGTGGCGCTGATTTGGGTATTGCTTGGGATGGCGACTTTGACCGCTGCTTCCTCTTTGATGAGAAGGCTGATTTTATCGAGGGTTATTATATTGTTGGCCTTTTGGCCGAGGTCTTCCTGCTCAAGGAGCCCGGTGCCAAGATTATGTTCGACCCGCGCCTGACCTGGAACACCGAGGCTATCCTGGAGCGTGACGGCGGTGTGCCCGTGCGCTGCAAGAGCGGTCATGCCTTTATGAAGGAGTGCATGCGCAATAACGACGTGCTATACGGTGGCGAGATGAGCGCCCATCATTATTTCCGCGACTTCTCCTGCTGCGACAGCGGTATGATTCCTTGGCTGCTGGTTACTGAGCTCATTTGTCGCAGCGGCAAAACTCTGTCCGAGCTGGTGGGCGAGCGCGTAGCAATGTATCCCTGCAGTGGCGAAATCAACCGCAAGGTGGCCGATTCTGCCGCAGTTTTGGCAGAGCTGGGCAAGCGCTATGCTGATGGTGAGCAGGACCATCTGGATGGCTTGAGCGTGGCTTATGAAACCTGGCGCTTTAATGTGCGTGTTTCCAATACCGAGCCTGTTATGCGCTTAAACGTAGAAACCAGAGGCGACAAGGAGCTGATGGCCGCAAAAACCGAGGAGCTTTTGGCTATTATCGGTGGCGAAGAGGCATAAGCTTGTAGTAAAAAAAGGCGACGGCTGCGAGGTCGTCGCTAGCTAATATTAATAAATCGAGGTATAAAAATGAATATTCTTGTTACAGGTGGCGCTGGTTATATTGGCTCCCATGTAGTGGAGGAGCTGCAAAAAAGCGGTTACACTCCCATTGTGTATGATAATTTTTCCACCGGGCATGAGGAGGCTGTGCCCGAGGATGTGCAGCTCGTGGAGGGCGATATTCATGATGTGCGATTTGCCAAGCACATTATGGAGCAGTTTAAGATTGATGCCGTAATTCATTTTGCGGCTTCCAGCCTTGTGGGCGAGTCCATGACCAATCCCAGCAAGTATTATTTTAATAATGTGGAGGGAAGCCTACATTTGTTAGAGGCAATGCGTGGTGCAGGCGTGGATAGAATTGTTTTTTCGTCCACAGCAGCAGTGTACGGCGAGCCTGAGCAGGTGCCTATTACTGAGGATAGCAAGCTCGCGCCCACTAATGTGTATGGTCGCAGCAAGCTGATGATTGAAAAAATGCTGGCCGATTACGATATGGCCTATGATATGCGTTATGTGGCACTGCGCTATTTTAACGCTGCCGGTGCATCTCCCACGCGTGATATTGGCGAGGACCACAACCCTGAAAGCCATTTGATCCCTTTGATTTTGAAGACGGCTCAGGGCGTGCGCAAGCAGGTAGCAATTTTTGGCACCGATTATCCCACCGAGGACGGCACCTGCATTCGCGACTATATCCATGTGTGCGACTTGGCTCGGGCGCATGTGCTGGCTTTGGAGCATCTGTTAAAGGGTGGCACCAGCCGCGTGTATAATTTGGGCAGCGAGAATGGCTTTAGCGTGCGCCAGATGATTGATTCTGCGAAAAAGATTACGGCAGTGGATTTCACTGTTGTTGAGGAGACGCGCCGCGCCGGCGACCCTGCCGTGCTCATTGCTTCTTCGGAAAAGATTCGCAGAGAGCTGGGCTGGGTGCCCCAGCACAGCAGTGTGGACGAGGTTATTAGCACTGCCTGGAAATGGCACAAGGGCCATCCCCGTGGCTATAATGGCTAATTAGAATGCTTGGCATAGGCTGGCTTGTTATGGCTAGTATAAACTTTGCTTGACACCAATCAGTCTCTTCAGTATAATATATCTCGGACACAAGATTGGTCCGTATAATCCATCTTTACGCGAGTGTGGCGGAACTGGCAGACGCACTAGACTTAGGATCTAGCGCCTTTCGGCGTGCAGGTTCGATTCCTGTCACTCGCACCACAAAAAATCCCTGTCGGAATTAATCCGACAGGGTTTATTTTTTGCTTAAGCTCAATATTTAATTTTAGTGCTGTCCCATCTTGTTCAGACGCTTGTTTTCGTACAGTATGTCATCTACTTTTGCAAAGAGTGTATTCCAATCCCTGCCATCCTCGGGGAAGAATACCGAACCGAAGCTAACGCCGAAATTACAAGTCTTCACAAAAAGTGGGAACTGCTTAGCTAGCTCTTCCTTAATCTTGCCAGCCAGCTCGCAGGTCTGCTCCCTGTTCACATTGGGCAGGAAGACAACGAATTCATCGCCGCCATAGCGGGAGATAAAGCTTGTCTTCGGCAATGTTTCAACTAGCATATCTGCGAAGGATGCCAGCACCGTATCGCCAGCCTGATGGCCAAACTTATCGTTAACCTGCTTGAAATTATTTAAGTCCATAATGAGCAGTGCTCCTTGTGTAGATTCACTAACGAACAATTCAGCATTTCCATTTGATGGGAACCATCGGGCAGAGCCCAAATGCGTTCAATGAACTCTGGCTTCGTAAAGAAACGGAAGCGATGCTGGCAGGTTTCGTGCGGGCAGCCAACTAAATTAGCAAAGCTGCGGTTATCGCTTAGCACAATGCCACCATCCTCAATACGGAAGCGGATAATGGGGGTGGGAATGGTGCGGTACAGGGATTGAATCTCCTCGTAGGCCTGCTGCAGCTCCTGGCGCTTTTGCTGGTTGCTGCGATAGAAGGCAAAGCTCAATGCGCCGATAATGGCTAGCAACGCCAGGGAGAAGCCCGTGGTCTGCAAAATCTTAACCCGAGCACGGCTGGCAACTAGCTCGTAGGGGACGGCCAGAGATAAATACCATCTGGAGTGGTCAGTGGTGCTAAAATTACCCATATCCATGGGAGTTAAGGAAATAAGATACTCCTGACCCTTGTGCTTATAGGTAGCAAAGCCCTGTCGATCATTATGGAGAGCGCCCAAATAGCGAGTGTGCTCTGTATCGGAGATATGGGTGTCAGCCTCGTTAAAGAACTGTTCCACAGTATAGATACTGCTCTTTTTTTGGGGAGCAGCCACTATATCACCGGAGCTGGACACCAGCTAGGTGGTGGCGCTATTGTCAAAAAGATTTTCCTTAAGCATGGACTGCAGCTGGCTAGGCATGTACACGCCATACAAAACGGCGATGGTCTTGCCATTGCGGCGCATGGGCTGGGCTATACGCACCAGGTGGTCATTGGTTTGCTCGAGGCCAAGGCCGTTATGGAGCACCACCTTCCCCTGCAGAGCTAGCTTATAAAAGCTGCCCGAAACCAGCACCAGGACTATAATCGTTATTAAGGTGTAAAGAAGGCTACGTTTGTTGAAATATTTTATAAAAATATCCTCAATATTATAGTACCAATTGTTATATCATTTTTCCACAGATTTGTAAAATAAAAGCCTGAAACTTTTAGGATTTTAAGAAAGAGCGCTTTTCTGTTCTTTTTGTAACAAAAGTAATTGACTGCATGGGGAAAGATGATATACTATATAGAAGGCATAGCTTACGAGCTTGGATTCACTTTTTTTGGTGTGTGTATATTCTGGAGTAAAAATAGAATGCTAAGTGCTTATGGTTTCCCCTTTTTGCTTGCTGCTTTGGTGAGCTACATATTGACCCCGTACATTAAAAAATTAGCCTTCCTCATTGGCGCTATTGATAAGCCCGATAATCGCAAGGTGCATAAGAAGATTATGCCTCGTTTGGGTGGATTGGCTATATATATCGCTTTTATGGTTGCCGCAGTGGCAAGTCTAGAGATGACTAAGGACATCGTGGGTATCCTAGTGGGTGCCACGGTTATTGTCATCGTCGGTGTGCTGGATGACAAATACCAGCTGCCGGCTAAGGTAAAGCTGCTGGGGCAGATTTTTGCTGCCTTCGTATTGGTCCTCTTTGATATTCGTATCGAATGGGTCAATAATCCCTTTGGCGGCTATTTTTATTTGGATTATCTTTCCATACCGCTGACCGTTTTCTGGGTGATTAGCTTCACCAATGTGGTCAACCTTATTGATGGTCTGGACGGCTTGGCAGCAGGTGTATCTGCCATTGCCTCCTTGACGGTGATTTTGGTGGCTGTGCAAATGGGCTACTACCACATTGCGGTGAT
>USBV01000023.1 GCA_900553055.1 uncultured Phascolarctobacterium sp. | reverse complement strand
CGGTCATGTTCAGTGGTGCACAGCATCATGATAGGAGGCTGAATCAGGGGAACCAAGCTCATGTAGGAATAAGCAGCAACGGCGATAGCGCCCAACAGTTGCGGAGCCATCTTAGCAGCCAGATAAATGGAGGTCGGGCCGTCAGCACCACCGATGATACCAATAGCAGCAGCCTCTTGTACGGAGAAGCCCAGCAGCATAGCGCCCAGCAAAGCGATGAATACGCCAGCCTGAGCAGCAGCGCCTAACAGCAGGGTTTTGGGGTTAGCCAGCAGAGGACCAAAGTCGGTCATTGCGCCTACGCCCAAGAAAATCAACGGCGGGAATACTTCGTGGTTAATACCATACATAATAACGGACATAACGCCGGGTTGCTCAAAGCCATTTTTAGGGATATTAGCCAGGATACAACCGAAGGCAATCGGAGACAGCAGCAAAGGCTCAAAGCCCTTGCCAATAGCCATGTACAGCAGTACAAGGCCAACGACAATCATAATAATGTGGCCGCCTGTCAAAGCAGAAAAGCCAGAGTCCGCCCATACAGAAGACAGAGCAACAATAAACGCCTCAAACATAAAAAAATTTCCTCCTTAAGTTTTTTAGTGATTTTTCGTGGGATCTACAAGCTGAATCATACTCATTAAGATGCCCAGAGCGATCAAAACCCCAAATACAATAGCCATGTTAATCACGGCAATCAGCCAGGGATTCACTGTTACTGGACCCATAACATCACCTCCACAAATATTTTCCGTTAATGGCAAACTTAACGGATTGATGAATGATTGCGGACAAGCATCCTTGTCGGCTTTCATTATAATTGGTGGAATAAGTCATAACTGTTGCCCTTGTCACCTTTTATGAGTTCTTAGACCTTTGTCTATTTACTTAATAGAATTACTTTATTTTTTATGTTTTTTAACTTTTTTTATGCTTAATTAAGCTACTAATTCCCTATTTAGGGCAGCAAAAAGCTCCGCTTAATCCTCATAGGATTAAGCGGAGCTTCATTGTTTTGTTGAACTGGAGTCTAAGCTAAAGCTTAAGCTTCGTCAAGGGGTTGCTGCTCCTTCTTTTTGCGGCTGAAGAATTTTTCTACAACTACAAAGAGTACGGGAATCAGGAAGATACCGAAGAAGGTAGCAATGGTCATGCCGCCAACTACGGCGTTACCCATGGACACACGGGCACCGGCACCCGGGCCGGTAGCAATAGCCAAGGGCAAGCAGCCTAAGATGAAGGCGAAGGAGGTCATCAGAATGGGGCGCAAACGCAGGCGAGCAGCCTCGATTGCTGCGGTAACCACATCCATGCCATTCTCTTCCATGTTCATCTTAGCATATTCTACAATCAAAATAGCGTTCTTCGCAGCCAAGCCAATCAAAGTGATCATACCAATCTGCATATAAACGTCGTTATTTTGACCACGCAGATATTGGGACAGGAAGCAGCCAAAAATGGCAGAGGGCACGGACAGCAGTACGGCCAGAGGAATGGTCCAGCTTTCGTACAGAGCTGCCAAGCACAGGAATACGAAAATCATAGAAATGATGTAAATCTGGGTAGAACGGCTGCCAGCCTCGATTTCGTCGCGGCTTTGGTCAACCCATTCGTAAGTGTAGGAGCTGGGCAAAGTTTCCTTTGCTACCTCTTCCAATGCTGCCATTGCCTCACCAGTGGAATAGCCATCAGCAGGGTCGCCCGCAATCTTAATGGCGCGAGCACCATTGAAGCGAGTCATAACCAGAGAGCTGTTCTTTTGAATGGGAGTTACCAGGGTATTCAACGGCACCATAGTACCATTAGTGCTACGCACATAGAAATAACGCAAATCATCAACATTGGTACGATACTTAGCATCGGCCTGCATAACAACCTTCCAGGTACGACCGAAGTTGTTGATATCGTTGATTTCGTTACCACCTAAGAAGGCCTGCATAGCGGCATAAACGCTGGATACGGGCACGCCTAAGCTTTGTGCCTTTTCGCGGTCCACATCAAAATTATACACAGGAGTATTGGTATTCAAGGTGGTATAAACCATACCAACCTCCGGACGTTGGCGGGCCTTGGCCAAGAACTCATTAGCACGCTGACCCATGGTTTCCACATCCTCGCCAGCCAGATTCATCAAATACAGGCTCAGAGTACCGGTATTGGAGGCACCAGGCAAAGAAGGCGGCTGGAAGGCCATAACACTGGCATCAGGATATTGAGCGCCCAAGCCAAATATCATAGGAATAACCTGTTGGGTAGTAGTGGTACGATTGTTATAATCGTCCATAACAACTACCATCAAAGCAGAGTTAGCCTTTTGCGCGTTGGAAAGAATATCCACGCCGGCAACGGACATGACGTTCTTAACACCGGGGAGCTTGCGGGCTTTGGCAGCGATATCTTCAATAACCTGCAGAGCACGGTTGCTGGAAGCAGCCTCAGGCAGATTTACGGATACGGCGCTCATGCCCTGGTCCTCGTTCGGCACGAAGCCGGTCGGGGTATGCTTAGCGATAACGCCGGTCAGAATAACCACAACGGCCAGGCAGGTGAGCACCAGCTTGGACTTGCGGATACAAACCTCAACATTGGAAACATATTTGCCCAGAGTTCTTTCGAACCAATTGTTAAAGGCAGCAACTGCCTTGCCAATGAAGCCCTTGGGAGCCTCATCCTCGCTCTTTTTCTTCAAAATCAAAGAGCAGAGCGCAGGAGTCAGGGACAGCGCAACAATTGCGGACAGCATCATGGATACGGATACGGTAATAGCGAACTGCTTGTACAATTCACCAACGGTACCGCCGGTAAAAGCTACTGGGATAAATACCGCGGACAAAACGAAGGCGATAGCCACAACAGGGCCGGATACTTCGTTCATAGCACGGTAGGTCGCTTCCTTCGGGGACATACCATTTTCCTGGATGTGATGCTCAACAGCCTCAACAACAACGATGGCGTCGTCGACAACCAGGCCGATAGCCAGAATCATAGCAAAAGCAGTCAAAGTGTTAATGGTAAAGCCCAATAGTACAAAGGAGGCAAAGGTACCAACTAAGGATACGGGCACTGCCAGCAGCGGAATCAAGGTTGCGCGCCAGCTGCCTAAGAACATGAATACTACCAGAATAACCAGCACCAAAGCCTCAAAGAAGGTATGAGCAACCTTGTTCAAGGATTCAGTAATAAACTGGGTGTTATCCTGAATAACAATCAGCTTCATATCCTCCGGGAAACGGGTTTCCGCTTCCTTCAGAACCTCTTTAATCTTGCCAACGGTTTCGATAGCGTTAGCATCAGAGGTTAAGGATACAGGGAATACAACAGATTCGCCGCCGTTCAAACGGCTGACAACCATGTCGTTACGCGGGCCTTCCTTGATGGTCGCGATATCACGCAGCTTCAGGTTATCACCCTTATTAGTACGAACGATAACATTGCCAAACTCTTCTACAGTCTTCAAACGACCTTGAGCGCTGGCAGAATAGGTTTTTTCCTGCTCAGCAGCGGTGGGGCGGTCACCGATGGAGCCAACGGCGGCCTGAATGTTTTGGGTTTTAATAGCAGTGGATACATCATCCACGGTAACGCCCAGCTGAGCCATTTTTTCAGGGTTCAGCCACAAGCGAATGGAATATTCCGGACCATATTCACTAACGGTGGATACGCCTTTAACACGCTTTACTGCGTCGATAAAGTTCGCATCGGCGTATGTACGCAGGAACATGCCATCATAGGTATTATTAGGAGAATACAAGCCAAAATACATAATGGTTTCAGCAGATTCCTTAGCGGTGGTAATACCATAAGCACTAACCTCGCTAGGCATGGAGCTGTTGGCCTGGGATACACGGTTCTGTACCTCTACAGAAGCGATATCGGCATTTTTCTCCAGGTTGAACTGTACATTCAGTTTGTATTGACCATTACTGGTGCTGACGGAGCTCATATCCAGCATATTTTCAACGCCGCTGACCTTCTGCTCGATAGCCTGAGCAACGGCTTCTTCAACTACGTCGGCAGAAGCGCCTACATAGTTGGTTTCTACGGAAATACGGGGCTTAGTGATATTTGGATATTGAGCAATAGGCAAGCTGAAACCGGCAAGGGCACCCAGTAAGGTGATCAAAATCGCTAACACTATCGCAAAGACAGGGCGATCAATAAAAAAACGTGCCACTTAGCTTACCTCCTTATTTTTGTTGAGTCTTCTCAGAGGTATCAAGATCTGCCTCGGTCATGGGCTGAGCTTTAACCTCTGCACCCTGACGTACCTTACCAGTACCTTCAACTACCAAAACTTCGTCACCATTTAAGCCACTTTCTACCATGTACAGACGACCAACACTGGGACCAAGGGTGATTTCCTTCATGGTAACCTTATTGTCAGAGCCCACAACATAGACGAATTTTTTATACAGCATTTCGGTAACAGCACGCTTCGGAATGAGCAATGCGTTTTGTTGAATGCCGGCAGTAGCCTGAATATGAGCAAACATGCCCGGCAGCAGACGACGTACGGGGTTTTCAAAGAGAGCCTTAATGGTCAAGGTACCGGTGTTATCGTTAATACCGCGGTTAACCTCGGCAATCTTACCCTTTAAATCATAGGTAGAACCATCGCTGAGCACTGCAGTCAGATTATCCAAGGCAGCGCCGCCATTATTGTCCTTGGAAGCAGAAAGCTTCAGGTATTCCGGCTCAGCCATGGTGAATTGTACATATACAGGGTCAGTATTGGAAATCTTGGTCAAAGTGGTTTGACCGGCAGTTACAAAGTTGCCCACCTCTAAAGCACTGGTATCAATGCGACCGGTGAAGGGAGCAGTAACAGTGGTATCGGTCATGCTGATTCTAGCATTTTCCAGCATTGCCTCTTGAGCATTTACTGCTGCCAAGGCTTGGTCCCGCTGGGTTAAAGCGTTATCCAAAACCTGCTTAGAAACTGCATCATTTTGATAAAGCTTGGTATAACGTTCTGCGTTTAAAGCAGCATTGGCCAAGGCAGCGCGAGCATTGGCAAGGCCTGCCTGAGCGTTAAGCAAATTAGCCTGATAGATGCGTTGGTCAATGGTGTACAGCTTTTGGCCTGCCACCACAGTATCGCCACCCTTGAAGAATTTACCAGTGATTTGGCCGGTAACCTGAGCCTTGAGCTCCATTTCCTGCTGAGCCTGCACAAAGCCGGTGTAATCATACACGATGGGGGTATCGCGCTTGATTACCTGCATGGTCTTTACCAAGGTTGCTTGAGCAGGTGCCTGCTGTTTTTTAGCACAGCCTGCTACCGTCAGCATCATTGCCACTGCCAGAGAAGCAGCCAACGCCTTCTTCCCACGGCAGGAGCGGATAAAACTAAACATATAAAAACCTCCTTATCCTTCTACTCAGAAACTTGCACACAATATATGAATAAAATAAACTATGACCCAGTTTCAGAATAAGACTATTATACTGGAATGAAATAAATAAAGCAAACGCCTTTTAAAGAAATTACAGGCATTTTCCTTAAATTTCCTTCCATTTCCTCCGTTTTTCAAAATATGCTGACTGGTCAGTCAGAATTTTTCTCAAGCCAACGCTTATCCAATACAAATTTATGTAGATTGCCTAAAGCAAAGCCTGCTACCTCATCCTGACCGCAAATATTCTGCATCAAGAAAATATTTTTCCCCTCAATATACCATTCGGCAGGGGGTTGATACTCTAACATCATATTTTTATTAGTACACAGAAGTCTGAGCAAAGGCATTAGGTCCGGATCCTTATAATTCAGAATCTGATTTAGCTTAATCAGCTCTCCCGTACTAGGATTGATATTCACATGATGATGCTTAAATTTGCTTTTGCCGCTGATAAGCTGCAGTGAAATAATGTGTTCATTAGCAGTAATTACCTTAAAGGCCATATCCGCCTTACCCTGATAAAAGCTATCTAAGTACTCTGCGCACTCGGATTGCAAAAGCCGATTAATTTTATTTTGCAGCTCCACATCATGGCTCACAAAAGTTGGATAGGTTGCTTCTCCACCTGGCACTACCATTTTACGAGGTAAAATAACTCCCGTTGCAACCTCTTTACCATCATTCACAGTATTACTTTTCGGAGTTGGCGAAGTAGTCATGATCGTGACATTGCTTTGCTTCCACTTCTTTTCACCATCAAGCTGCCACACAGCGCCCACATCGGCTACATTTTGCTTTCCATTAACGAGCTGTTGTGTTCCCAACAGCTCCTGCTGCCCATCGCCATCCAAATCGTGTGCGGTTAAGGAATAAAGCCCTCCGTAGTAGATACGGTTTGAGCTCACTCCCTCGGGCAGATTAGCCACATTTTGCTGTCCATCCTTAAGCGTGACATAAAGCTTTTCTTCATTAGAATAAGCCTTGCTCACAAGGCCCATGCTATCCGCAGAACTAAAAAGCTCCTGCACCTTGTTGCGTTCTGCAAAATCTAGGATTCTAAACTCGCTAGCCGCCTGCCAATCGCCCTGTCCCACGCTCACCAGCAGCTGCTGCGCAGCCTGCTTAGCTTCGCTCACGCTCTCATTGCCAGCGTCTGTCGCCGCCTTCTTATCAACCAGCTTCACCTGCACTGCCTCAAGCATGGGATAGTAACCACCCTTAATCGAGGGCGCATAAGCCGTCACCAGCTTGCCCCGCTCATCCTTTAGCAAAACGAGCAAATCCTCGCTGTAGCCGCTGGGCAAGCGGTCGCCCCACAGTTCCGCCGTGACGCTTCCTTTATCAAGCTGCAGTGCCGTTTTGGCCAGCAGCGTATCCGCTGCGGCCGCCGGCCCTGCCATTGCTAAAGCACTGCCCACAGCTAATAAATTTATCATCCAAGAGCTTTTCACTCCTACACATCCTTTCGATTATACTCTAGTCATACTTCGGGATACTATCATTATAACATCTTTTGGGCAGATAATGTTACAAATCACACAGATTTCGCTTTTTTATCATATTTTAGTAAAATCCTTCGAAAAAATCGTGCATCTTTGCCTAAAATAGTGTAGAATAATGGCGTATATTATCTCAGTAGTATGGGAGAAGGGAAGTTTTAATCATGAAAAAAATTGTAGCATTGTTAATGGCTATGTGCATGATACTTGTGCTGGCCGGCTGCGGTGGCAACGACGCCAAAAAAGCAGCTCCGAAGGAAAAAGTAAAGGTAAGCCTGGGTATGCTACGCTTGACCAGCAGCGCACCGCTCTTTATCGCTATGGATAAGGGCTTCTTTACTGAAGAGGGCATCGAAATTGAGCCGCAATGGTTCGACGCTGCTCATCCCATCGCCGTATCCACTGCCTCCTCCAAGGTTAATGTTGGTGCTACCGGCATCACCGCCAGCCTTTATAACATGGCTGCCAACGGTCAAAAGCTGGGCATCGTAGCCGACAAGGGCCGTGAGCAAAAGGGATATTCCTCCTCCGCTCTGCTGGTAACCACCGATAACTTCAATAAAGGCGTAAAAACCCTGAAGGACATTAAGGGCAAACGCATTGGTATCACCAGCAAGGGCTCCACCTTCCAATATATGCTGGGCCGCATCCTGGAAACTCAGGGCATGAGCCTAAATGATGTGGAAATCGTGCCGCTGGGCAAGCTTAGCGCTGTTATGGCCGCTTTGGAAAGCAAGCAAATTGATGGCTGCATCCTTAACGAGCCCAATATTACTAAGGTACAAAAGGCTGGCTACGGTAAACTGGTAGTACAGGTTGGCGATTTGATTCCTTATCAAACCTCCGCTATTTTCTACTCTCCTGAATTCATGAAGAACAAGGACGCTGCTACCCGTTTCATGAAAGCATATGTAAAGGCTTGCAACTACTATTATGAAGCAGCTATTGAAAAGAAAGATGCCAAGAAATTGGACGAAGTAGTAAACATCGTTGCTAAATATGTAAAATCCCCGGCTGCAGACATCAAGCTGGGCCTGCCCTACATCGACAAGAACGGCAAGCTGCTTGCTTCCGATATCGACACCCAAATCAAATGGTACACTGCTAACAAGCTTATCTCTGGCAAGCTGGATGCTAAGGACGTAGCTATTACCTCCTTCCAGGAAGCAGCTACCAAATAATTTCATGCCTATTAAAGCAGGGGTGGAGCAATCCTCCCTGCTTTCTTCATTAGTATTCTTTATCGAAGGATGGAGGTTTCACTTTAGATGAAGCTAGTAATCGAAAACATCTGCAAGGATTTCACCAATAACCGCGGTAAGGCGCTTTCTGTTTTGCATGATATTAATTTGACTGTGAACAAGGAAGAATTTGTAGCATTGGTAGGACCGTCCGGTTGTGGCAAATCCACGCTGCTTAATATAGCGTCAGGCCTCTTAGAGCCCACCAGCGGCACTGTAAAATTCACCGAGGTCGAGGCTGGCTATGAGCCCCGCATGAGCATCGTTTTTCAGGAAACAGGACTCTTTCCCTGGCGTAATGTGCACGATAATATCGCCTTTGGCCTAGAAACCGCTGGCATGCCTGTTAATGAACGCGAAGAACGCATCAAGCATTATATTGAATTAGTTGGACTCAAGGGCTTTGAAAAATCCTTCCCGCACCAGCTTAGCGGTGGTATGCGTCAAAGGGTGGGCATTGCCAGAGCGCTGGCCATCGAGCCGGACCTGCTCTTGATGGATGAGCCCTTTAGCGCACTGGATGCCCAGACTCGCACCATTATGCAGGAGGAGCTGGTCACCCTGTGGGAAAAGACGCGCCTCACCACGCTTTATGTAACCCATAATATCCAAGAGGCTGTAATGCTAGCGGATAGAGTTGTGCTCTTAAGTCGTCGTCCCGGCAAGGTCAACAAAATCCTCACGATTGACATTCCGCGCGCTGACCGCGATAAGCCTGAACATGCTGAAGAAATTGCTGAATTCATTCGTATCATTTGGGAGCATATCTCCAAGGATGCGCGTGCCGCTTTGATGGAGGTGGAAAAGGATGGCTAACCAAGAATATTTAGTGCGCAACCGCATGACGCATTGGCAAAAAAGCTATCCTCATTGGGTAAGCGTTGTTTCCATCATCGGTGTCCTGCTGGTGTGGGAGCTGATTTGCCGCGCTAGCTTTGTTTCCTCGCTCTTCTTGCCCGCTCCCAGTCAAATCATCTCCTCCCTCTTTGTGATGATTGGCGACGGCGAAATCGGCATGAGCTTAGCTGCCAGCATGTATCGTATTTTAGTGGGCTTTGCTGTGGGCAGCCTCATCGGCCTAGCCGTGGGCCTAGTAACCGGCACCTCGGCGCTCGCAGATAAAATTGGTAACCCCATTGTCAATGCACTTTATCCCATTCCTAAAATTGCTCTGCTGCCCCTGTTTATCCTGTGGCTGGGCATCGGCGAGCTCTCAAAGGTAACGATTATTGCTATGGGCGTGTTCTTCCCCGTGGCTATGAACACTTATAGCGGCGTTAAAAACGTGGATACGCTGCTGATTAAAGTTGCAGTAAGCTTTAACGCTAGCTGGTGGAAGACGATGAAAAGTGTAGTTCTTCCCAACGCGCTGCCCATGATTTTCGCAGGCCTGCGCCTTGCCGCCGGCACCTCCCTGCTGCTTTTGGTAGCAGCCGAAATGATTGCGGCGCAGGTTGGCATTGGTGCCTTAATTTTGCATTACGGCGATTTGATGATAACAGATAGACTCATGGCCGGCGTTATTGTGCTCTCCCTTTTGGGACTTATCTTTAACCTGCTTTTGCAATGGATAGAGCGCAAGGCTGTGCCTTGGAAGAATTAATTCTACTTTTTTCGACCCATAAAAAAACACAGCCCCTAATCAGCTTTCTGGGCAAGGTTTTGCCCAGTGCTGTTATGGGGCTGTATGTGTTTATTTAAGGCTCCTCTCACCTTGCAGCAAAGCCTGTTGCCCTTGTACGCTTTTTCGATCACAGCAGCCAATGGTACAGTCCAAAGTAAGCGAAAATACTCAGAACCAGCACACCAAAGGCGCTAATCATGAACATCTTCACAAAGAGGCTGTGCTGCTCCTCGTAGGTGGCACCAGCTGCGGAGGAATAAGCAGCCAAGGCCAGGGCACCGCCGGTGGATAAGGGGCTGATGCCCGCAGTGTTGCTAATCATGGTGATGACTGTAGCTAGCTCCAGCTCACTCACTGCACCACCCATTTGGGCGACGATATGAGGAATAGTGGGAATCAACGTAGGCATAACCACACCGCTGGTGGAGCTAAACCAGCTCAACAGGCCGGAGCAAATGCCCATAATGGACACAGCCGTGCTTTCATTCATCACAGAAACAAGCGCTGCGCTGAGCATCTTGATGCCGCCCTGACCGATAATCAGCTGCATCAAGACGCCAACGCCGGTAATCAAGAGCAGGGTTCCCCAAGGTATACGCTTCAAAGCCTCGCCCTCGTCAGAAACCTTGAGGAAGGAAAGCACTGCTGCCACAGCGAAGCTTACTAAGCCAACATTGATCTTGAATATCATAACCAAAATCACCATGACTACGATACCGGCCAAGGTGATTTTTTGTTTGCCATTGAAGGGCGGAGTTTTTTCATGGACCACGCTTTCGTCCATGCGCAGCTTGTAGCCGCCTAGGAGAATATAAACCACTATAGCATAAACCGTGGAGGATAAGACGCCATTCATTAAAAACTGGCTTTCAATGCCGGTCAGGCCAAATTCAGCGCAAAGGTTGATGCCGATGATACCCGTTGCCGCCAACGGCGAAACACCACCGCCGCTGGCACCCAAAACTGTCAGCGCAGAGAGCATGGCAGGATGAATGCCCATCTCCGCTGCCAAGGCCATGGAAAAGACCATCATTATGGCCATGGTAGGCACGGTGCCAGGGCCAATGGCAGATAAAACTGTGGAAAAAACATAAATAATTATGGGCACAAGGTATACTCGCTTACCGGCCAAGGATACTACCTTTTTGGCCAATAAATCAAGACAGCCGTTGATTTGAGCTAAGCTGAATAAATAGGTAACACCCAAAAGCATAATGAACAAGGACGAATTAAAGCCACGGATGATTTCCTTATCTGGCACACCTGCCAGGCGACCTAAAACAAGAGCAAAGGCGATACACACAAGACCTGTATTCATCTTGCGGAAAAAGCCTAGAAAAATTGCTACTAGGAGAAAAACCAAAGATAATAAGGCCATATCTACACCTCCAGCTTTGGGGCCAAGGAGGGCGCATAGCCCAAGCAGGCTCCAATTATTCTCGAACCTCATATCTTGATTATTACTATACACCTCTTTCTTATATTTTTCAAATGCTTAGACAAATTTTCTTGAGGTGATTTTAGAGATTTTTATAAGCAAGCCAATGGCTATGGAGCTGTAAAGCTGTTTATTATTTCTGTTATTCATGATAAAATATAATATTAAGGAGCTTATTGATGAAGTATGGAGATGAGAAAACTTGGACCCTTTAATAAATGGTAAACCCATGACTGAAAAACAAATTCAGCAATACTTGCACAAGCTGCAGCTAGTTGATTTTGAACCTGCGGCTGATTTAGATACCTTGAAAAAGCTACAGGATGCACATTTGAAGTACATTCCCTACGATAATTTTGATTGCTTGAACGGTCGCATTACCTCCCTCAAGCGTCGTGAAATCTTTGATAAGCTGATTATGCATAACCGCGGTGGTATTTGCTTTGAGCTCAATTGTTTGTATAATTGGCTACTGGAAAGCTTGGGCTTCGATGTAACCAGCTATGCAGCTCGCTATACTGACAAGCTGGAGGTTTACCAAATTCGCCGCCATCGCGTAATGTGCGTTACCCTGAACGGCAAGCGTTATTTGACAGATGTGGGCGTAAACAGCGAGAGCCCGCGCGTGCCCTTGGAGCTAACAGAAGGACTCATTCAAAGCGACGGCATCAGCCAATACAAGCTCAGCAGGGATGAATTCTTTGGCTGGCTGCTGTGGCAAAAGGAAAGGGGCAAGCCCTGGAAACGCCTTTACGGCTTTACTGAGGACCCTATGATTGATAAGGACTTTATCGCTGCTAGTTTTTGGTGCGATGCGCATCCCGATTCCCCTTTTATAAAAAATAAAACCCTCTCCATTTTTAGAGAGGATTGCAATATCACTATTCGCGGTAATTTCTTAAAATTTTACTTGAGCGGTCGCGTAAAATATCGCTATAGAATCCGCACTGGTGCTGAGCTAAAGGAAATTCTTTGGGAATACTTCGGCATTAACGTGGAATACCAGCTCAAGGATGATGGCATCGATTTTGACTGATATTACTTTGTAGTTTTTGACTTATGAGCATACAAAGCGCAGTTTCTTTTTCATGATTTGGTGAGCGAAATGGATGAAAATTTACTTGTAGCCAAGCTACCACAATATACCAAGTCCATATTGAACGCTTTAAACGCAGCTGGCTATGAGGCCTATGTGGTCGGCGGGGCAGTGCGCGATTTGCTGCTTGGTCGCGAGCCCGGTGATTACGATATTACTACCAATGCGCGACCAGAGCAGGTGCTCGCCCTATGCCAAGCCAAGAGCTGGCACACAGTGGACCAGCTAGGGCAAAATTTTGGCTGCGTCATGATTGTGTTGGATGGCATTGCAACTGAAGTCACAACCTTTCGAGGGGAGCGCTATGATGAAAGCGACGCGCATCGACCTGCTGCTACTTGGTATTGCGACTCTCTGCGCGAGGACTTAAGTCGCCGCGACTTCACTGTCAATGCTATGGCTTTGGATATCCATGGGCAGGTTTTTGATTATCATGGTGGCAAAGCGGACTTAGCAAGGCACTTAATTCGTCCGGTTGGCAAAGCTACCATACGTTATCAAGAGGATGCCCTGCGCATGCTGCGCGCCTGCCGTTTCGTTGCCCAGCTGGGCTTTGACTACGTGCAGGATGGCGCGCCAGGCCCTGCCTGCGGCATGGTGGGCACGCCCTATTACTTAAAGTCAGTGCCGCGCTTTCCTGTAGAGCACTGCCGCGGTCTATCGCTAGAAAGAGTGCGCACAGAGCTCGAAAAGCTTTTGCTAGGCGAATTTGCAGGCAAGGGCCTCATGCTCATGCTGGCTACGGGCCTGCTGCAGCAAACCTGCAGGGTACGACAAGACGGCGTCTACATTGAAGTTCCTCTCCTGCCGGAGGCGCAGCATCTTTTGGGCCTCGCC
This sequence comes from uncultured Phascolarctobacterium sp., assembly GCA_900553055.1. Taxonomy (GTDB): domain Bacteria; phylum Bacillota; class Negativicutes; order Acidaminococcales; family Acidaminococcaceae; genus Phascolarctobacterium_A. The sequence continues at coordinate 1,913 of USBV01000023.1, read as the reverse complement.
CAAAACCCGCGCTTTCACATTTACGACACTTGGGAGCACACGCTGCTAGCCATCGATAGCAGTCCGCGTGAGCTGGCCATTCGCTGGGCCTTGGTGCTGCACGATTTGGGCAAGGGCCTTGATAATATTCGCATCATCAAGCCTGATGGCCAGCCCAGTGACCCCGGTCACGAGGCTCAAAGCGCTAAAACGGCAGAGCAAATTCTGCGTCGCCTACGCTATGGCGAAGAATTCGTGCGCTTAGTGGTGTGGTTAGTCGCGCAGCATATGCGCTTTGCCCCGATGCTGCTCACCGGTGAAAAAACGCTGCGGCGCTGGCTGCGCCACGAGGCCGCTAACGGGCCGTTTCGTACGCAAGCGCAGCTTGTAGCTGGCTACAAGCTGCTGACTGAGGTTTTCTTGGCGGACATGGGTGCCACCCATGCCAGAGAAAACCAACAGCTGATGGCCGAAGGGCGAGCCTTGGGCGAGCAGGTTGTCGCGATGGCGCAGGAATCCATGCCCATCGCTAGTCAGGACTTGGCCGTGAAAGGCCGTGAGCTGCTCGAGCTAGTACCCCAAAATGAAATAAAAAATACCTTTGCTTATTTAATTAATAGAGTGCAAAGCGGCAATTTGCCCAATGAGCACGATGCTTTATTGGCAGCGCTGAATAAAAAGCTGGCGCGCAAAAAAGGAGGACATTATGAACGTACGTAAAACTATCATCGGCGGACTTTGCTGCTTAGCCATTTTAGCTGGCGTTAACTATCTCTTAAATCAATATGGCAATGCCGGCATCGCTATCGCTTCCGATATCAGCACTAGTTCTCTAGGCGGTGCACGCCAATTCGAGGGTAAGCACGATATAAAAAACTCTCCCTATTTTGCTCAACCCGATATTTTTAACATGCAGTCCAACGAGCATCTAATCGTGCTCTCTCATTATAAAACTAAACAGCAAAATGATGGCTACAGCTGTGGCCCCGTAGCAGCCAACACGGTAGTAACCCATTTCATGGGCAAGGAGCTGCACACCGATAAGGAAATCTGCAAAATGATGGGCACCAGCACTACCAATGGTACCACAACTAAAGGCATGGTGAAGTATTTTGAAAAAATCGGCTGGGAAGTAAAATCCTCTGCCAAGGATAAGACTCCCGATAATTACGAGGATTTTCTGAAATTCGTGACCGCTAATCTCAAGGATAACACCCCAATCATAGTTGAAAACGTGGATTGGGGCGGACATTGGCGCGTTATTATCGGCTATGATACCATGGGTACCGAGCACACCGGTGACGATGTGCTGCTGATGGCAGACCCCTTTGACACCAGCGACCATTTGCAGGATGGCTACAATGTAGTTTCCGCAGAACGTTTCTTCTATATGTGGTTCGACAGCCAGCTCTTCAGCAAAAAGGACCAGCTGCGCCAGTGGCTCACCGCCAAACCTAAAACATAAGAGGTCATTTCTGTTAATAAGGCATAAAAAGCCCGCAAGGTCAAGCTTGTCTATACAAGCTCACCTTGCGGTTTTTATTATTGCCAGAGCTTTGGAGGAGGGGAATAAAAGCTCCGGCTGCTGTTTTACTTTTTTAAAGCTTTATTTCAAAAGCTCTTGGGCAACCAGATGACCCATTTCGGCAGTGGAAACCTTCTTCAGGCCTTCTGCATACAGGTCGGGGGTACGGTAGCCCTGCTCCATAACTGCGTCCACAGCTGCTTCCATAGCGTCAGCAGCAGCGCCCTGGTTCAAGGAGTAGCGCAGCATCATAGCCACGGAAAGGATGGTTGCCAAGGGGTTAGCAATGCCTTGGCCGGCAATATCGGGAGCGGAGCCGTGGATGGGCTCGTACAGGCCCCGGGTGCCGTCGCCAAGGCTGGAGGACGGGATCATGCCGATGGAACCTGTGATCATAGAAGCCTCGTCC